>NZ_JBFAJO010000077.1:0-40910 GCF_040655255.1 Kitasatospora sp. NPDC050463 | reverse complement strand
ACATCGTGGTCGTCCCGAAGCGGCACATCCCGTCGCTGGTGGACCTCGGCGACGGTCCGGGCGGCCACGGGCTTTCGGTCCGCCCTTCGGCTCTTCGGTCAGCCCTTCAGCGGCGGCCGGTAGGCGGTGTCCGGGCCCTGCGGGCCGACGCCCGGCTCGACCACCTCGCCCTGGATCACCTTGCCGTCCGGGCGGTGGATGCGCAGCTGCTCCTGCAGCCGCATCGCGTCCGCGAGCGGATCGGCGCCGACGGCGGCGGTGCTGCGCAGCGCCTTGTCCGCGAAGCGGCGCCCGGCGGCCCGCCAGAGCGCCCGGGTCGGCGGGAAGAGCAGGGTCAGCGCCAGCGCGTCCGAGAGGAAGCCCGGCAGCATCAGCAGCAGGCCGGCCAGCACGGTGAGGCTGGTGCCGGTCTGCGGCTGCTGCGACTTCGGGTCCCGGCTCTGGTCGATCGCGGCCGAGAAGGCCTTCAGCCCCGCGCGCTTGATCAGCGAGCCGCCGATCACCGCGCCGGCGATCAGCAACAGGACGACGGTCAGGCCGCCCAGCCACGAGCCGACCTGGACCAGCAGCCAGATCTCCAGCACCAGCCAGGCGGTGACCACCAGCGGCAGTACCCGGCGGAGCTTTCCGCGCCGGGCCTGAGGGGCAGGGGTAGCTTGCTGGCTCACGGTACGAATCCACTCCATAGCGGTGCTCTGCGCGCCGCACGGGAGGTCCGGGCCGGCTACGGCACCACCTGGTCCAACGATCCGCCGGCGGCCGGTGTTCCGAGCCCCGAACGGCGGCGGGCGAGCCGGTCACTCGTCCGGGCGGGACACCCCCGGGCCGGTCACTCGGCCTGGCGGGTGCCCCGGCGGCGGCCGATCAGCACGGCCGCGCCGCAGGCCAGCAGGCCCGCGACGGCCAGCGTCCACTCGGGCCCGGCGCCCACCCGGTCGGCCACCGTGGTGCCGTCGCGCAGCGGGACGACGGCGGACAGCTCGGCGGCGGTCAGCTCCTCGGTGCGCTGCTCCACCGTGCCGTCGGGGGCGATCACGGCGCTAATCCCGCTGGTTGCGGCGATCAGCACGGCCCGGCCGTGCTCGACGGCGCGCAGCCGGGACATCGCCAGCTGCTGTTCCGGCTGCCCGGTCTTCGCGTAGGTCGCGTTGTTGGTCTGGACGACGAGCACCCGGGCGCCCTGGTCCACGCTGTCCCGGACGATCTCGTCGTACGCCACCTCGAAGCAGATGACGTCGCCGATCCTGGCCGGCCCGAGCTGCATGACGCCGTTGTGGTCACCGGGGTAGAAGTCACGGGCGACCCGCTGCAGGCGGGTGATCACCTTGGAGAGCTGGTCGCGGAACGGCACGTACTCGCCGAACGGGACGGGGTGCTGCTTGGTGTACGAGGCGCCCGGGCCGGTCTTCGGGTCCCAGACGATGCCCTCGTTCTGGACGTGCTGCTCGTCCGGCCCGTCGACCAGGGTGCCGACCAGGGTGGGCACGCCGATCGCCTTCACGGCCTCGTCGATGCGCCGGTAGGCCAGCGGGTCGCTGAACGGGTCGAGGTCGGAGGAGTTCTCCGGCCAGATCACCAGGTCCGGCTTCTCGACCTTGCCGGCCTTGATGTCGGCGGCGAGCTTCTCGGTGGCGGCGGCGTGGTTGTTGAGGACCATCATCGGCCGGCCGAGGAAGTCCATGCCCGGGTTGGGCACGTTGCCCTGGACCAGGGCGACCTTGACGGTGTCGGCGGCCGCGGTGGGCACCGGGACGAGGTAGCCGGCCAGCAGGGCCGCGACGGCGCCCAGCGCGGCCAGCGCGGCGGCCCGGGGCGCCCGGCGGGGACCGCGCAGCCGCAGCGCCGCCCAGGCCAGCAGGGCGCCGGCCAGCGCGACGGCGAAGGTCACCAGCGGGGCGCCGCCGATCGCGGCGAGCGGCGTGAACGGGGTCGCGGTGTTGGCGAAGGCGAGCCGGCCCCAGGGGAAGCCGCCGAGCGGCAGCCGGTCGCGGGCCCACTCCTGGGTGATCCAGAGGCAGGCCGCCCAGAGCGGCCAGCCGGGCAGCCGGGAGGTGAGCGCCAGGCCGGAGCCGAGGGCCGCCAGGAAGAGCGCCTCGATCACCGAGAGGCCGACGGTGGCGTCCCAGCCGACCACCCGCAGCCAGCTGAGCAGCAGCAGGAAGAACGGCAGGCCGAAGGCGAAGCCCGTCCAGGCGGCCTGCCGGACGGTGCGGCCCCTGGTGAGCAGCGAGAGCGCCGCGACGCCGGCCAGCGAGAGCGGCCAGAGGTCGAACGGCGGGAACGCGAGCGCGAGCAGCAGTCCGGCGAGCACGGCCAGGCCGGTGCGGGGCAGCCCCGCACGGACCCTGGCGAGGGCGCGGGCGGCCCGGCCGGCGACGGGGGCGGCGGGCGTCACGGACGCCTCGGGGAGGGCATCCGGCCGCTCCTGTGTGACGGGCAGTGCCACCGGCGCACCATCTTCCTGGTCGGGCTGTCCGCGCTTGGCTGTCCGTTGGCGCGTTCTTCACCGCCCGTTGAGTTCGGACGCTGTGCGAAAGACGGTACCCCGGAACCGGCCCCGTGCGTGAGGCCGGGTGGCCCGCCGAACTGCGGGTTCCCGGCCCGGCGGCGCGGCGTCAGCGCGGGCTGTAGCGGACCGCGCGCAGCGGCCAGTCGGCGGCGAGCCAGGCCGACACGGCGCGGTACAGCGGGGCGTCCAGCTCGGCGCGGTCGGCGCGGACCCAGGAGCTGACCACGGTGGTCGCCGGGTCCTCCCGGTCGGGGTGGATGTACACGCAGCCGACGACGTCGTCGCCGGGGCTCGCCAGGACGGTGTAGGTGAAGCTGCGGCGGTGCTCGAAGTCGGCGGCGTACCGGCGCAGGTCGGCGAGGTTCCGCTCCGGCGTCATGCCCTCGGCGGGCGGCCAGGTGCCGGTCCAGCCGGGGGTGGCGTGGATGTGGTCGATGCTCGACGTCCAGGCCGCGAGGTCGGAGGCGTTGTGCTGCTCGCCGAGGGGCTCCAGGCGGAACCCCTCGGCGGCGAGGGCGCGGGGGACGACGAAGTCGGCGGGTACCAGCGGATGATCACTCATACCGTCAACCTACGCGGTGCGGTCGTCCCGCCCCCCCGGACCTACCGCACGGCGCCGCCGCCCGCCGCGGCCTCGTGCGGCGCCGCGGCCTCGTGGACGGTCCGGCCGCGGACCACGGTGCGCAGGCAGACCGGGAGCGGGCGGCCCGGGGTGAGGTCGGGCAGACCGGGGGTGCCGGAGCGCGGGTCGGTGGACCAGCCCGCCACCCGGGAGTCGGGGGCCTGCACGACGAGCTCGTCGGCCGCCCAGACCGCGTAGCTGGCGATCGCACCGGGGACGAGGACGCCGTCCTGGTCGCGGCCGATCGCCCGCCAGCCGCCCCGGGTGTGGGCGGTGAAGGCGGCGCGGGCCGAGATCCGGTGGTCGAGGGTCCGGTGGAAGGCCGCCGCCCGGACGGTGCCCCAGGGGTCGAGCGGGGTGACCGGGGCGTCCGAGCCGAAGGCCAGCGGGACGCCGGCCCGCAGCAGTGCGGCGAACGGGTTGAGCGCCGCGGCGCGCTCGGCGCCGAGCCGCTGGACGTACATGCCGTCCGGGCCGCCCCAGGCGGCGTCGAAGGCGGGCTGCACGGAAGCGGTGAGACCGAGCTCGGCGAAGGCCGCGACGGACGCCTCGTCCAACGCCTCGGCGTGCTCCACGCGGTGGCGCTGCGCCTTGACGCGGTTGGCGCCGACCCGCTCGCCGGCCGCCCGGACGCCCGCGATGACGGCGCCGACGGCGGCGTCGCCGATGGCGTGGAAGCCGGCCTGCAGCCCGGCCTCGGTGCAGGCGGCGACATGGTCGGCGACCTGTTCGGCAGTCAGGTAGGAGGCGCCGGTGTGGTCGGCGTCGGCGTACGGGCTGTTCAGGCAGGCGGTGTGCGAGCCGATCGCGCCGTCGACGAAGAGGTCCCCTCCGGCGCCCACCGCGCCGAGCCGGCGGGCCGTCTCGACCCCGCCCAGCTCGCCCCAGTAGCCGAAGACTTCGGGCCCTTCACCGTCGGCAGCGAGGGCCAGCAGGGCGGTCAGGTCCTGCTCCGAGGAGATCTCCGGACCGGCGCACTCGTGCAGCGCGCCGATACCGAGCTCGGCGGCCCGGGCCAGCGTCGCGCGCTGGGCGCGCCGGCGCTGCTCGGGGGTGAGCCGGGAGAGCGCGGTGCGCCGCACCGCGTGGTGGGCGTCGCGGGTGAGCGGGCCGTCGGCGGCGAAGCCGGGCCGGTCGGCGAGGCCGTCGGCGAGCGCGCGCAGCGCCGTGGTGGCCAGTGCGGAGTGCACGTCGGTGCGGGAGAGGTAGAGCGCGGCGCCGTCGGCGGCCGCGTCCAGCTCGGCCAGGGTCGGCGGGCGGCCCTCGGGCCAGCCGGTCTCGTCCCAGCCGTGGCCGATGAGCACGCCGCCCGGCTCGGGGCGGGCCGCCACGAAGGCCGCGACGGCGTCCAGCGCGGCGGCGAGCGAGGGCAGGCCGGTGAGGTCCAGACCGGTGAGCGCCAGGCCGGTGGCGGTGGCGTGCACGTGGGCGTCGACGAAGGCGGGGGTGACCAGGGCGCCGTCGAGCTCGACGATCTCGTCCGCGGCGTCGGCGTACGCCTCGGCGGCGCCGTCGCTGCCCACCCAGGCGACGTGCTCGCCCTCGACGAGCATCGCGGTGGCGAAGGGGTCGGCGGGGCTGTAGACGGCGCCGCCGCGCAGCAGGACGGTTCGTGGGCCCCTCCTGCCCGAGGGCGGGCGAGGAGGGAGGGTGCGTTCGGTCATGACGCCAAGTCTGCACCTCCCCGGGGGGCGGTCAGAGCTTCGGGGGCCTCGCCTCGTAGGGCGTGGAGAGCACGACGGTGGTGCGGGTGGAGACGCCGGCCGCGCTGCGGATCCGGGCCAGCAGGTCCTCCAGGTCGCCGGGGGCGCCGACGCGGACCTTGAGGATGTAGTTCTCGTCCCCGGCGACGCTGTGGCAGGCCTCGATCTCGGGCAGCCCGGCGAGGCGTTCGGGGGTGTCGTCGGGCGCGCTGGGGTCGAACGGCTTGACCGAGATGAACGCGGTCAGCGCCAGATCGACCGCGTCGGGGTCGACGATCGCGGTGTAGCCGCGGATCACGCCGCGCTGCTCCAGGCGGCGCACCCGCTGGTGCACCGCCGAGGTGGACAGGCCGGTGGCCTTGCCCAGGTCCGTGTAGCTCATCCGGCCGTCCTCCAGGAGCAGCTGAACGATACGTTGGTCGAGATCCTCCACAAGGCGCAAACCTACCCGGTCGGGGGCGCGCGCGACGCCACCGAGGGCGCGCACGGAGTCACTCGTGGTCGCCCGGGGTGCCGGGCGGGCACATGCCGGGCGAATGTGGCGAAGGACACACCCGGTGCATCACAGTGCACCGGCCTGCAGGGTTATGAGTCCGCATCGGCGGGAAGTGCTGGTTGTGGCCCCGGGCGACCACGCCGGGCCCGATCCGAGGGGGATCACCATGCGTGCAACTGACCGGCATTCGCTGAGCGCCGACGACACCCACGATATGACCGGCCGCGAGGATCTCGCGGTCCCCCACGACCTCGCGGCGGGGGTGGATCCTGGCGAGGGCGAGACCTGGGAGATCTTCCGGGTGCACTGCCCCGAGTGCCGGCGCCCGATCGCCCTGGTGGGCGATGAGGAGCGGCTGCCGCAGCACGCCGTGCTGCCGACCGCCTGGCACCCCTTCTCGCCCGCGCTCTGCCCCGGTTCGGGCGCACCGACGGACGACCTGGCGGAGGTGGAGTCGGCGGAGGACGCCGAGGTCGCGGGCCTGGCGGCGCTGCTCGCCCTTCCGGCCGAACTCGACTGGCGCACCCAGCCGTTCTCCCACGCCGTGGCGCACCATCCGGTGCGGACGGCGCCCGCGCCGGCCATCCCGCAGCAGCGCAGTCGTCTCGTCCGGCGCTGACGACCGCCCCCGCCACAGGGGTTGACCGACCGTCAGTAATGGGTCGACCCCGGGCGGGAGACGCCTCCGGGCGCCACTCCGCACCCTGGAGTGACACCCGGAGGCCGTTCCGGGGGCCGTCAGCCCGCGGTGAGGTGGCGGCCGATCACCAGGCGCTGGATCTGGTTGGTGCCCTCGACGATCTGCAGCACCTTGGCCTCGCGCATGTAGCGCTCGGCCGGGAAGTCCTGCGTGTAGCCGTAGCCGCCGAGCACCTGGACGGCGTCGGTGGTGACCCGCATCGCCGCGTCGGTGCAGAACAGCTTGGCCATCGCCGCCTGCTTGGAGAACGGCCGGCCGGCGTCGCGCAGGCGTGCGGCGGCCAGGTAGAGGGAGCGCCCGGCCTCGATCTGGGTGGCCATGTCGGCGAGCATGAAGGACAGGCCCTGGAAGTCGGCGATCGGCCGGCCGAACTGGCGGCGGGTGCCGGCGTAGTCGACCGCGAGGTCGAGCGCGGCCTGGGCGACACCGATCGCGCAGGCGGCGATGCCAAGCCGGCCGGAGTCCAGGGCGGCGAGCGCGAGCTGGAAACCCTGGCCCTCGGTGCCGATCAGCCGCGCGCGGTCGACCCGGGCACCGTCGAAGTGCAGTTGCGCCGTCGGCGAGGAGCGCATGCCCATCTTGTGCTCCGGCGGCGCGGCCGAGAGGCCGGCCACCCCGGCGGGCACCAGCAGGCAGCTGATGCCGCGCGGGCCTGGCTCGCCGGTACGCACCAGGGTGCTGTAGAAGTCCGCCTGCCCGCCATGGGTGATCCACGCCTTGGTGCCGCTGACCACGTACTCGTCGCCGTCCAGGTCGGCGCGGGTGCGCAGGGCGGCGGCGTCCGAGCCGGACTGCGGCTCGGAGAGGCAGTAGGCGCCGAGCTGCTCACCGGAGAGCATGCCGGGCAGCCAGGCGGCGCGCTGCTCGTCGCTGCCGAAGCCGGCCAGGGCGTGGCAGGAGAGCGTGTGCACGCTGACTCCGAGGCCGACCGCCAGCCAGCCGCCCGCGAGCTCCTCCAGGACCTGGAGGTAGACCTCGTACGGCTGGTCGCCGCCGCCGTACTTCTCCTCGTACGGGAGGGAGAGCAGGCCGGCCTCGCCGAGGGTGCGGAAGAGCTCCCGCGGGAAGCGCCCGGCGGCCTCGTCCTCCGCGGCGCGCGGCTGGATCTCGCGCTGGACCAGGTCCCGGGTGAGGCTGAGCAGTTCGCGGGCCTCATCGGTCGGCAGCTGGCGTTCCACGGCGTTCGCAGGGGACGGGGTCATGGCGGCTGGTCGCCTCCTCGTTCGGGCATCGGACCCTGGTGTGGCGGGCCCGACGCGGGGTGTGGCAGGTCGGCCCGACCGGCACCGGGTTGCGGTGAACGGCCGTTCACATGCGTGGCGAAGTGAGTATGCCCGATCCCGGCGCTGCCGTCACGACCTGCGGAGAATCACTGTCCGTCCTGGCGTACGGGCCACCGTAGGGTTGCCGATGTGGCCTCTTCCGAAACCTCCAGAACCCCTCCGGGCGACCTGACGGCCCCTGCGGCCGGCGGGGCGCGCGACGCCCACGGCCGGCACCCGGAGCGCGGCCCGTACGACGCCCGCGGCCCGCTGGACGCACTCGCCGCCGAGCTTCGCGCGCTTGCGCCGTCCTGCGGCCCGGTCCGGCTGGTCGCGGTGGACGGGCACGCGGGCTCCGGCAAGACCACCTTCGCCGGCCGGCTGGCCGCCGCACTCGGGGGTGCGCCGGTGGTGCACCTGGACGACCTGGCGACTCATGCCGAGCCGTTCGGCTGGACGGAGCGGCTGCGCGCGCAGGTACTGGACCCGCTGGCGGCCGGCCGGAGCACCGCGCACCAGGTGTACGACTGGACGCTGGGCCGCTTCGCGGGGACGGCGGCGGTGCCGCTCGCCCCGGTGGTGCTGATCGAGGGGGTCGGCGCCGGGCGGCGGGCGGTGCGGCCACGGCTGGCCCGGCTGATCTGGATGGAGCTGGCGGCCGAGGACGCGCGGCGGCGTGGCGAGGAACGGGACGGGCCGGCGCTGGCCGAGTTCTGGGCGGGCTGGGCGCGGGCCGAATCGGCACATTTCGCAGCCGACCCCAGCCGCCCGTACGCCGGCACGACCGTGGACGGGGTGACCGGGCGGATCTCGCCGGGCACCGTCGGTGAACCTTCAACAAGCCCTTGACCTGCGACATCACCAGGACTTAGGTTCTCTCCAGTTGCCGAAATCGTTGATCGCGCAACATCGGACTCGGCATCCCCGGCTTGTTCCCCCGTGAGCCGGGGGTGCCGTCCCCCCTCCCGCCGCCCGGCGTCGTCCTCCCGGGCCGGCGCCCGGCCGGATCCGCACCGGCGCCCAATCACCGCACGCCCGATCGTATTCGGCTTCGCACGGCACTCTTCCGGATCAGCGCCGCGCCGGTACGATTCCTGAAGGCGCATATGCGCCCCGGGGGATATCGACGACCGGCCGGCTTCTCCGCACCTCGAATCGCCGACCGAGCCCCGAGGCACACCGCGGGGGGCGTGAGTGACGACGGTGGACAGTTCCGACGGCAACAACGCGGGCGGCCCGGCTCCGAACCGGCTCGCCGACCGCGCCTGGCTGCGCGCCATGGACGCCTACACGGCGGGCGCCTACGCCCGCGCCGAGGAGGAGTTCCGCGCGGCCGTGCGGCTGGATCCGGGGATGGCCGACGCCTGGCTGGGCCTGCACGCCCTGCGCAGCGACACCTCCGGCGCGCTGCTCGCGATGTACCGCCACCGGAAGCGTTTCGGCGAGCAGCGCCGGCTCCACCGGCGCCCGCTCAGCTCCTGGTACTGGCTGGGCTGGTGGGTGCAGCCCGTCCTGGAGGACGGCCGCGACCTGGCACTGGCGCACGCCTCGCACTGGCTCGACGGCCGCCATCTCGCCGAGCTGGAAAAGGCGTTGGGGCAGTGTCCGCTCCCCGAGGAGGACCCTTCGGCGCGCTTCCTGCACGCGTGCCGCTCCTACCTGCTCAAGGACTGGGAACAGCTGATCCGGGACACCGACCGGCTGCTGGACGACCCCCTGCTCGGCATCGAGGCAGGCCTCTTCGCCGGCATGGCACGAGTCCGGCTGGACATGTGTGCCCAGGCCCAGGCGCCGCTCGCCGCCTCGCTCGCCCGCTGCCGCTCCGAGCAGCCGCAGCGCAAGGAGCTGCGGTACTGGCTGGCGCGGGCCTACGAGGGGGCCGGGCGCAGCGCCGCCGCGCTGCCCCTCTACCGGGCGGTGCACCGGGCCGATCCGGCCTTCATGGACACCGCGGCGCGGCTCGCCGCGATCTCGGCCGAGGACGGTGTGGTCGACGCCCTGCTGGACGCGGTCGGCGGCCTCGGCCGCGAGGCCGGGACGTCGGCGGGCGGCGACGAGGGCTTCGACGCCCTGTCGTTGGGTCTGGACACGGTGGGCGCCGAGGAGTCGGAGCTGGATCCCTCGGCGCTGGAGGCCTCGGGATGCGAGGCCGCCGGCCTCGACTCCGGCGGGTTCCCGGCCGAGGCGTTCCCGGGCGAGGCGTTCCAGGCCGAGGCCTACCCCGGTGAGACGTTCCCGGGCGAGCCGTTCCAGGCCGAGGCCTACCCGGCCGGGGCCGGTGGACCGGTCGCACCGGAGCCGCCGGCCGAGGAGGTGGCGCCCGACCGGGAGGCCCGGCCGCCGCTACCCGCCGGCGAGCGCTCCGGCTCGCCGCCGCCCCCGCCGGCCTCCGTCGCATCGGCCGGGCCCGCGGCGCCGCTCCGGGGCGAGGCGCTGACCAGACCGGCGGGCGGCGGCTTCGCGCCGGCCGGACGGGGCGGCGACGAACGGGAGTTGGACGCGGCGCTGGCCGAACTCTCCCGGATGGTCGGCCTGGAGCCGGTCAAGCGGCAGGTCCGGGCGCTCTCCGCACAGCTGCGGATGTCGCGGCTGCGGGCCGCGCAGGGCCTGCCGGTGCAGCCGCCCAAGCGCCACTTCGTCTTCTCCGGCCCCTCCGGCACCGGCAAGACCACCGTGGCCCGCATCCTCGGGCGGGTCTTCCACGCCCTCGGGCTGCTCTCGGGTGACCACCTGGTGGAGGCTCAGCGGGCCGATCTGGTGGGCGAGTTCCTCGGTCAGACGGCGGTCAAGGCGAATGAGCTGATCGACTCCGCGCTGGACGGCGTGCTCTTCATCGACGAGGCGTACAGCCTCTCCAACTCCGGCTACAGCAAGGGCGACGCCTACGGCGACGAGGCGTTGCAGGTGCTGCTGAAGCGGGCCGAGGACAACCGCGACCGGCTGGTGGTGATCCTGGCCGGCTACCCGGAGGGCATGAACCGGCTGCTCGCCACCAACCCCGGCCTCAACTCCCGCTTCACCACCCGGGTCGACTTCCCCAGCTACCGCCCCGGCGAGCTCACCGCGATCGGCGCCGCGCTGGCCGACCGGGACGGCGACGGCTGGGACGAGGACGCCGCCGAGGAGCTGGCCAGCATCTGCATCCACGTGGTCCGCGAGGGCTGGATCGACGACCTGGGAAACGGGCGGTTCATCCGCACCCTGTACGAGAAGTCCTGCGCCTACCGGGACCTGCGGCTCTCGCTGCTGCGCGAACCGCCGGGCCGTGAGGACCTGGCGACGCTGCGGCTGCCGGACCTCGTCCAGGCGTACGGCGAGCTGATCGACGGCCGGGGCTGAGCCGCTCGGCCCCGGCCGTCGTGCAGGCGTGCAGGCGTGCACGCCTTCGGGCGTGCGGGCCTGCCCGCCTGCAGGCGGTCAGGCCCGGATCTCGACCCCGAGCACCTTGGCCTCCCGCTCCGCGTCCAGGCCGACCACCGGCCGGTCCGGGCGCTGGGGGGCCGTACCGCCGATGGACCGCAACCACGCCCAGGTGTCCGCGACCGTCTCCGTGACCGGGCGGCAGCGCAGCCCGGCGGCGACCGCCTTGGCCACGTCGGAGCCGTGCAGGGTGTCGTGCAGCTCGCCCCGCGGGAGCCAGACCGGCAGGTCGCTCCACGGTTCGATGCCGGCCGCCAGGATCGGGGCGGGCTCCGTCCAGCGCAGCTCCGCGTCCGAGGCGGTGGCCCCGACACAGGCCGTCAGCAGCTCGCCCATGGTGGCGTGCCCCTGCGGGCTGACCAGGTCGTACGCGCCGCCGAGGCCGGCCGCCAGGGCGTCGAGGGTCCAGCCGGCGAGGTCCCGGGCGTCGATGAACTGCACCGGCAGGTCGCGCGGGCCGGGGGCGAGCACCGGGCCGCCGCGGGCGATCCGGCCCAGCCACCAGGGCAGCCTGCCGATGTTCTCGTACGGGCCGAGGATCAGCCCGGCGCGGGCCAGCAGCGCCCGGTCGCCGAAGGCGTCGAGCAGCGCCAGTTCGCCGCCGCGCTTGGCCTGCGGGTAGGGGACGTCGCCGGCGTCCGGCGAGCCGTCGACGACCGGCGCGGTCTCGTCCGCCCCGGCCGGGGTCGGGTACGCGTACACCGACCGGCTCGACACGTAGGCGTAGCGGCCGACCCGGTCGGCCAGCAGACGGGCGCTGTCGCGCACCGCCGAGGGCGCGCCGGACCAGGTGTCGACGACGGCGTCCCACTCCCCCTCGGCCAGCGCGGCCAGGCCGCCCTCGGCCGTCCGGTCTCCGTGCAGGGCGCGCACACCGGCCGGCGGCTCGTGCGTCCCCCGGTGGAAGACCGTCACCTCCCAACCCCGCGCCAGCGCCTCCTCGGTCACGGCCCGACCGACGAACTCCGTCCCACCCAGCAGTAGCAGTCTCATGCCGACCACTCTGCCCAGCGAACGGCCGTCTGGGTACAGCCGCATGCTCAGAGCAGAATCGCCCTGAGCGAAACAGAGCGAAGCGGAACAGTGCGGAACGGCGCGGAACCGGGCGGAGCCGAGCCCAGCCGAGCAGGACGGAACAGTGCGGAACGGCGCGGAACCGGGCGGGGCGGGCGTCAGGCGGCGGAGCGGTGGTCCGGGTCGTGCACCTCGCCGACCAGCTCCTCCACCACGTCCTCCAGGGTCACCACGCCCAGCGTGCGCCCGTCCTGGTCGAGCACGGCGGCCAGGTGGCAGGCGGCCCGGCGCATCGCGGCGAGCGCGTCGTCCAGCGGGAGCGTGCCGCGCAGCACGGTGATCGGGCGCCAGAGACGGGCGGGCACCGGCGCCGACTGGTCATCGACGTCCAGGATGTCCTTGAGGTGCAGATAGCCCAGGTAGCCGTGGCCCGCCGGGTCGCCGTCGGTGACCGGGAAGCGTGAGAAGCCGGTGCGCAGCGCCAGCTCCTCGACCTGGCCGGCGGTCACCCCGGTGTCCACGGTGACGAGCTGCTCGGGCCTGAGCAGCACCTCGGTGACCGGGCGGCGGCCCAGCTCCAGGGCGTCCTCCAGGCGCTCCTGGCGACCCTCGTCGAGCAGGCCGGCGTCCCGCGAGTCGACCAGCAGGTACATCAGCTGCTCGGTGGTGAAGACGGACTCCACCTCGTCCTTCGACTCGACCTTGAACAGCCTCAGCACGACGTTGGCGAAGGCGTTCAGGAAGACGATCACCGGCGTGAGCCAGCGGGCGAGGCGGTCCAGCGGCGGGCCGAGCCAGAGCGCGGCCTTCTCCGGCCCGGCCAGCGCCATGTTCTTCGGCACCATCTCGCCCATCACCATGTGCAGGAAGACCACCACGGCCAGCGAGATCCCGTACGAGAGCGGGTGCATCAGCGCGGCGGGCACGCCGAGGGCGTGGAACGGGCCCTCCAGCAGGTGGGCGATGGTCGGCTCGGCGAGCGCGCCCAGGCCCAGCGAGCAGACGGTGATGCCGAGCTGGGCGGCGGCGAGCATCGCGGAGACGTTGGAGAGCGCGTGCATCACGGTGCGGGCGCGCTTGTTGCCGGCCTCGGCGAGCGGTTCGATCTGGCTGCGCCGGACGGAGACGACCGCGAACTCGGCGCCGACGAAGAACGCGTTGCCGAGCAGGAGCAGGAGGGCGACGGCCAGTTGGAGCGCGGTCATCGGGTCCCGTCCTCGTCGTCGCCGGGGTGCGGGCGCCCGGTCGTGCGCTCCACCCGCACCCGGCTGGTGCGGTGGCGGTCCACGGCCTCGACGGTGAACCGCCAGCCGGGCAGCTCGGCCTGCTCGCCGGGGACGGGCAGCCTGCCGAGCAGGTCCGAGACCAGGCCGGCCAGGGTCTCGTAGGGGCCGTCGGGGGCGTGCAGACCGATGGACTCCAGCTGGTCGAGCCGGGCCCGGCCGTCGGCGGCCCAGACGGGCAGGCCCTGGAGCGGCGGCAGCGGCAGCAGCTCGGGCGTGTCGGCGGGGTCGTGCTCGTCCTGCACCTCGCCGACGAGCTCCTCGACGATGTCCTCGACGGTGACGACGCCGGCGGTGCCGCCGTACTCGTCGACCACGATGGCCATCGGCTGGAGCCGGCGCAGCTGGTCGAGCAGGCGCTCGGCGGGGAGCGTCCCGGGGACGAGCAGCGGCGCCACGGCGAGGTCGCCGACCCTGACCAGGGAGCGCCGGGCGGGCGGCACCGCGAGGGCGTCCTTGAGGGTGACGGTGCCGGTGACCTCGTCCAGGCTGTCGGTGTAGACCGGGAAGCGGGAGAGGCCGGTGGCCCGGGTGAGGTTGAGCACGTCGGCGGCGCTGGCGTCGTGTTGGAGGGCGGCGACGTCGATGCGCGGGGTCATCACGGACCCGGCGGTGAGGTCCCCGAGGCCGAGGGTCCGCACGAACAGGGTGGCCGACTCCTCGTCGATCGCCCCCGCGCGGGCGGAGTGCCGGGCGAGCGAACCCAGCTCGGCCGGGGTCCGGGCGTGGCCCAGCTCCTCCTGCGGTTCGATGCCGAAGGCACGGACGGTGCGGTCCGCGGAGCCGTTCAGGAAGCTGATCAGCGGGCGACAGGCGTGCGAGAACGCCGTGTGCGGGGTGACCACCGAACGGGCGACCTGGAGTGGCCGGGAGATCGCCCAGTTCTTCGGGACGAGCTCGCCGATCACCATCTGCACCACGGTCGCCAGCAGCATGCCGACGATCACCGCGATGCCCCGGGCGACCCCGTCGGGCAGACCGACGGCGGTGAACACCGGCTTCAGCAGGACGGAGAGCGCCGGCTCGGCGAGCATGCCGACCACCAGCGAGGTGACGGTGATGCCGAGCTGTGCGCCGGAGAGCTCGAAGGAGAGGTGCCGCAGGGCCCGGGAGACCCGGCCGGACTTGGCGTCGCCGGCGGCGGCGGAGCGTTCCACCGCGCCGCGCTCGACGGTCACGAAGGCGAACTCGGCGGCCACGAACAGGCCGTTGGCGAGGATGAGCAGGAACGCCGCGAGCAGCAGCAGCCAGGCGGTGATCACAGTGCCGCCTGCCTTCCGATACGGGGAGGTCGGGCGGCGCAGGTACTACCGGACGGATCGTCCATGGACGGGGGGAGTCACTCCTCAAGTCGATTCCGGGCAGGGCCCGCTGTCAAATGGCATGGCTTTGCCCTGCTTTTTACCAGCGTAGACGATACCTGTGCGACTGTCGGCCCCCCGTTCGGCCCGCCACGAGGGGTGGCGCGAGACGGCCCGGGCGGCCGTGCGAGGGCGTCCCCGCCGGCTCCGGCCGCGGCGCCCGACCGGGTCAGAGACCTCGGCGCTCCACCAGGTCGCGCAGCGCCCGGGCGTCCGCGATCGCCTGTGCCTTGCCGACCCCGGACTGGATGCCGACCGCGGCCAGCGAGGTGCCGTCGGCGAGGTCGAGGGTCGCCCACGGGTCGCCCTGGCGGAAGTTGACCCGGACGATCTCGGCCCAGGCCAGCCGCCGGCGGCGGACGAAGTTCACCACGGTGATGCCCTCGGCGTCGGCGCTGACCCGGGGCCGGGCCAGCATCAGGCCGGCGCCGGCGAAGAGAACGCCGCTGAGCACCATCATGAGCCGGTCGTTGAACTGCCAGCTCGCCGGGAGCGCGAAGGCGAGCGCGACGAACATCACGACCAGCAGCACGCAGACCGGCAGCAGCACGGCCCGGGTGCGGCGCGGGGCCCAGGTGACGGGGAACTCGTCGGGGGTGGTCACGTGGGGTCTCCGGGGGTCCAGTCGGGGTGGCCTCCGACAACCAGCTGCCGGCTGTCGGCTGTCAGCGAAGGGGCGGGGGCGCCGACCGGCGCCCCCGCCCCATTGAACCGCTGCTTAACTCCGCGCCTTCACGCGCGGGGGTGGTTCAGAGCCGGCAGGCGTGGATGTTGGTGACCAGGATGGCCCGCGCGCCGATGCCCCAGAGGTCGTCCATGATCCGCTGGGCCTCCTTGCGGAGCACCATCGAGCGGACGGCCACCCAGCCCTCGGTGTGCAGCGGGGAGACGGTCGGCGACTCCAGGCCGGGGGTCAGCGCGACGGCGGCGCCCACGCTCTCGGCGCGGATGTCGTAGTCCATCAGCACGTAGCGGCGGGCCACCAGCACACCCTGGAGACGGCGCAGGAACTGGTCGACGCCCGCGTCCTCCCCCGCGCCCTTGGGGCGGATCACCACGGCGTCCGAGATCAGGATCGGCTCGCCGAAGACCTCCAGCCCGGCATTGCGCAGGCTGGTCCCGGTCTCCACCACGTCGGCGATCACATCGGCCACGCCCAGCTGCACCGCGGTCTCCACCGCGCCGTCCAGCTTGGTGACGGTGGCCTTGACCCCGTGGTCGGCCAGGTGCTGCTCCACCAGACCGGTGTACGAGGTGGCGATCCGCAGCCCCTCCAGGCCCTGCACGTCCTTCACGTCCACGCCCTCCGGGCGGGCGAAGCGGAAGGTGGAGCCGCCGAACCCGAGGGCCAGCACCTCCTCCGCGTTGGAGTGCGAGTCCAGCAGCAGGTCGCGGCCGGTGATGCCGACGTCCAGCCGGCCGGAGCCGACGTAGACCGCGATGTCGCGCGGGCGCAGGAAGAAGAACTCGACCTCGTTGTTGGGGTCGACGAGCACGAGCTCCTTGGGGTCCTTGCGCTGGCGGTAGCCGGCCTCATGGAGCATCTCCGCCGCGGGACCCGAGAGCGAACCCTTGTTGGGGACGGCGATGCGCAGCATGGAGGTCGGTTCCTTACCTGTTGGGAGGGGGGTGTGCTGTTCGGGCCGGTTCAGAGGTACTTGTAGACGTCGTCGAGCGTCAGCCCACGGGCGACCATCATCACCTGAAGGTGGTAGAGGAGTTGGGAGATCTCCTCGGCGGTCTGCTCGTCCGACTGGAACTCGGCGGCCATCCAGACCTCGGCGGCCTCCTCGACGACCTTCTTGCCGATCGCATGGACGCCCTGCTGGACGAGCTGCGCGGTACGGGAGGACGAGGGGTCGCCGGTGGCGGCCTTCTGCTGGAGCTCGGTGAAGAGCTCCTCGAATGTCTTCGAAGCCATGATGGACTCACCTTACGGCGTGCGGGCTTACAGGCGGTAAACGGTCCCGGACCGTGGACAGTCGTTTGGACGTCCACGGTCCGGGACCGTACCGGTGACCGGGTGCCGCGGTCAGGCGAGCGACCTGAGGACGGCGGCGGTGGCGACGGCCGCCGTGACGGCCTCGTGGCCCTTGTCCTCGGCGGAGCCCGGCAGGCCCGCGCGATCCAGTGCCTGCTGCTCGTTGTCGCAGGTCAGGACGCCGAAGCCGACCGGGACGCCGGTGTCGACACTGACCTGGGTGAGGCCGACGGTGGCGGCCTGGCAGACGTAGTCGAAGTGCGGGGTGCCGCCGCGGACGACCACGCCGAGCGCGATCACCGCGTCGTAGCCGCGGTCGGCGAGGCGCTTCGCGGCGACCGGCAGTTCGAAGGTGCCGGGCACCCGCAGCACGGTCGGCTCGTCGATGCCGAGCTCCTTGAGGGCGCGGTGGGCGCCGTCCAGCAGGCCGTTCATCACCTGCTCGTGCCACTGGGCGGCGATCACGGCGACCTTGAGGCCGGCGGCGTTGTCGATGGTCAGCTCGGGGGCTCCGTGGCCGCTCATGTGCTGTTCCTCTTTCGGGGGTCGGGACGGAGGTCGTTCAGGAGCCGAGGCCGGGCAGGTCGTGACCCATCCGGTCGCGCTTGGTCCGCAGGTAGCGCAGGTTGTGCTCGCCCGCCGGGGTCTCCACCGGCTCGCGGCCCTTGACCTTGAGGCCGTACTCGGTGAGCGCGGCGAGCTTGTCCGGGTTGTTGGTGAGCAGGGTGAGCGAGTGCACGCCGAGGTCCCCGAGCATCTGCGCGCCGATGCTGTAGTCGCGCGCGTCGGCGGGCAGGCCGAGGTCGAGGTTGGCGTCGACGGTGTCGCGGCCCTGCTCCTGGAGCTCGTAGGCACGCAGCTTGTGGGCGAGGCCGATGCCCCGGCCCTCGTGACCGCGCAGGTAGAGGACGACGCCTCGGCCGGCTTCGGCCACCCTCTGCAGGGAGGCCTCCAGCTGCGGGCCGCAGTCGCAGCGCAGCGAGCCGAACACGTCACCGGTGAGGCACTCCGAGTGGACGCGCACCAGCACGTCCTCGCCGTCGGGCAGGCGGCCGTCGGCGTCCAGGCCGCCGGCGACCAGGGCGAGGTGCTCGACCCCGTCGATGGTGCCGCGGTAACCGACGGCGGTGAACTCCCCGTACGCGGTGGGCAGCGCGGTGACGGCGGCCCGGTCCACGTGGAGCTCGGTACGGCGGCGGTAGGCGATCAGGTCCTCGATGGAGATGATCGCCAGGCCGTGCTCGCGGGCGAACGCGACCAGCTCGGGCAGCCGCGCCATGGTGCCGTCGTCGTTGACCACCTCGGCGATGGCGCCGGCCGGTGCCAGCCCGGCCAGCCGGGCCAGGTCGACGGCGGCCTCGGTGTGGCCGGGGCGGACGAGCACGCCGCCCTCGACGGCCCGCAGCGGGAAGACGTGCCCGGGGCGGGTGAGGTCGCCGGGCTCGGTGCCGGCGGAGGAGAGCAGCCGGACGGTCCGGGCGCGGTCGGCGGCCGAGATGCCGGTGTCGACCCCGTCGCGGGCGTCGACCGAGACGGCGTAGGCGGTGCCCTTGCGGTCCTCGTTGACCTGGGTCATCGGGGGCAGCTTGAGCCGGTCCAGCTCCGCCCCGGTCATCGGGACGCAGATCACGCCGGAGCTGTAGCGGATGGTGAAGGCCATCAGCTCGGGGGTGGCCGCGGAGGCGGCGAAGACGATGTCGCCCTCGTTCTCGCGGTCCTCGTCGTCGACCACGATCACGGCGCGGCCGAGCGCGATGTCGGCGACGGCCCGCTCGACGGGGTCGAGCGCGAGGTCGAGGTCGTCGGTCTGGTTGGCGGTCATGCCGTGGCTCCCTGCGGGACGGTGGCGGACGTGGCGCGCGGCTCACGGGTGCTCAGCCACCAGGAACGCAGGCCGAGCAGTACCAGGACGAAGTAGATCGAGTAGGTGAGGCCGGAGAAGGAGTAGCCGCTGTTGAAGGCGAGCGGGACGCCGACCACGTCGACGGCGATCCAGGCGAACCAGAACTCCAGCCAGCCGCGGGCCTGGGCGACCATCGCCGCCAGCGTGCCGACGAAGATGTAGGCGTCCGACCAAGGGCTCCACGACAGGCTGGGGTTGGCCAGGAAGAGCCAGGCCAGCGCCCCGGTGCCGAGCGCGGTCCCGGCCACCAGGGCGGCCCGCTCGGGCCAGCTGGCGAACCGGACGACGATCCCGTCCGCCCCGCGCCGGCCGCGCCGCCACTGCGTCCAGCCCCAGGCGGCCGTGGCGACCACGATCAGCTGCTTGCCGATCAGGCCGGGGACATGGCCGTTCAGGTAGGCCGTGATGAGCACGGCGCCGGAGAGCAGCTGGACCGGCCAGCTCCACACCGAGCGGCGCCAGCCGAGCGCGAGGCCGCACAGGCCGAGCAGGTTGCCGATCATGTCGGCCCACTTCACGTGCTCACCGAAGACGGTGAACGCTTCTGCGCTGAGCCAGTTCACTGGGCTTCTCCGGCGATCGTCGAGGGCAGGGCGCGGGAGTCGAGCAACCGCTCCACGTACTTGGCGAGGACGTCGACCTCCAGGTTGACGCTCTCGCCGACGGCCTTGGTCCCGAGCGTGGTCAGCGCGAGGGTGGCCGGGATGAGGCTGACGGTGAAGCTGTCGCGGGCGGCCTCGACCACGGTCAGGCTGACGCCGTCCACGGTGATGGAGCCCTTCTCCACCAGGTAGCGGGAGATGGTGGCGGGCAGCGAGAAGCGCAGCACCTCCCAGCGGAGGTTGCCGTCGGCGTCGCGCTCGCCGGCCTCGCGGCCCAACAGGGCGCCGGTGGCGTCGACATGGCCCTGGACCAGGTGCCCGCCGAGGCGCGCGCCGAGTGCCATCGCGCGTTCCAGGTTGACCCGGGAGCCGGGCGCGAGCTCGCCCAGGCTGGAGCGGTGGAGCGTCTCGGCCATCACATCGGCGCTGAACTCACCGACACCGGCGGCCAGTTGCTCGGGGCTGTCGACGACGGTCAGGCAGACGCCGTTGACCGCGATGGAGTCGCCGTGGTGCGCGTCCTGACAGACCACCGGACCGCGCAGGCGGATTCGCGAGGAGTCGCCGATCTCCTCGATCGACACGACCTCGCCGAGCTCTTCGATGATGCCGGTGAACACCCGGGTTCTCCTCGCGCTTAGGGGCGCGGACTCCGGGGTGGTGGCACGGGAGAGGACACGGACGGGCACCGGTGCGCGGGCCGGCGGACAGGACCCGTCGCCGGGCTGCCGCAGAACGCCGGGAGAGAGCTCTCCCGTCGCACACCTCCCCGAGGTCCACCGGGGGACCACGGGTACTGCTCTTCGTCCGCCGCGCACGCCTCCCATCCGGACTTTAACCGTCGGTCCAGGAATTTCACCTGGTCAACCGGCCGCTGGCTGCGGACGGGTCGCGGACTGTAACCGCCGGTTCGGATTTTCACCGACCCCGGAGTGCGCTGAACGTCACTGCTACTACTGACGTCATTGTGCCATGGCCCGCCTAGGCCGAGGGAGAGGCTTCGGCTGTGGTCTGTTTCACGCGCGGGGCGGGAATGCGCGGGCGTCGGGCGGGCGTCGCGCGCGGTGGGTCCGCCCCGGGCTCCGGGCCGCCCGGGTGGCGAACCGGGGTGCGGCGGGCGCAGGCTGGTGGTACGCGGCCGGCACCGGCCGACCGGACTCCTGGAGGTGCGAGGACGATGGCCAAGTTCATGGACGTCCACCACGGCATGACCGGAATCACCGGCGAGCAGCTGCGGATGGCCCACCAGGCCGATCTGGCGGTCGAGGGCGAGGAAGGCGTGCACTTCGAGCAGGCCTGGGCCGATCCCGAGTCGGGCACCGTCTACTGCCTCTCCGAGGCGCCGTCGAAGGAGGCCGTGCAGCGCATCCACGAGCGCACCGGCCACCCGGCGGACGAGATCCACCCGGTGCCGCTCGTGGTGTGACGCCCTCCGCCCCGGCGGGCCCCGCAGGACCCGCCCCTGCGGGCTCGGCAGGAGTTCAGAGAGCCGGCACCAGCGTGAAGTGGCTGACTTCGGGCGGGTGGGCGAGGTAGCGCAGCTCGCCCTCCGACCAGACCGGCCTGATCCGCCACATCGGCCCCGCGTACCCGCGCAGGGCGTCCTCGTCGCGCCACCGGCTCAGCACCAGCACCCGGTGGCCGTCCTCCGCCACCGAGCGCAGCAGTTCGCCGCCCAGGCAGCCGTCCGTCTGCCCGAGCTGGGGGATCACCTGCGTGGTCAGCACGGCGCAGAACTCCTCGACGCGCCCGGCCACGACCTGCCCGGCCCAGATCCTGACGATCACGTCCACCACCTCCCGCGAAAGCCCCTGGCCCCATTATCAGCGCAAAACCGCTGGTCGGAAGGGTTCGGGAGGGTCGTGACGAGAGCCGCCCGGTCGCTGCCCGGAACGCCTTCGCTAGATTCCCGGGTATGACCACCACCCCGGAAACCGTCGTTCCGTCAAGCGGCGGGCCCACCGCGCCGACGAGCCTGTTCGCGGCCCTCAGTGCGGACGCGGTGCGCGCCGCGGCGGAGCTGCGGGAGATCTACGAGCAACCCGGCGACCATGCGCGGCGCAAGCAGGTCGACCACATCCACGAGGTGGCACGGAAGCTGATCGCCTGCTCCTCGCTGGTCTTCGTGGCGAGCGCGGACGCGGCCGGGCGGTGCGACGTGTCGCCGCGCGGCGGGCCGGCCGGGCTGGTGTCGGTCCTGGACGAGCACACGCTGGCACTTCCGGACGCCACCGGGAACAAGCGGCTGGACACCCTGCACAACATC
Source organism: Kitasatospora sp. NPDC050463 (assembly GCF_040655255.1). Taxonomy (NCBI): domain Bacteria; kingdom Bacillati; phylum Actinomycetota; class Actinomycetes; order Kitasatosporales; family Streptomycetaceae; genus Kitasatospora; species Kitasatospora sp. NPDC050463. The sequence continues at coordinate 19,788 of NZ_JBFAJO010000077.1, read as the reverse complement.
GTCGAGACCGGCCAGGTCGGGCTGATCTTCGTGGTGCCGGGCCGGGACACCACGCTCCGGGTCAACGGACGGGCCTGCGTGTCCACCGACCCGCGACTGCTGGAGCAGCTGACGGCGGTCGGCAAGCCGCCGCGCAGCGCGATCGTGGTGGCGGTCGAGGAGGTGTACGCGCACTGCCCGAAGGCGTTCCTGCGCAGCTCGGCGTGGAAGCCGGGGAACTGGCTCGGTACGGACGAGCAGCCCAGCTCGGCCGAGATCACCCTCTCCCACCTGCGGGATCCCGACCTGACCATCGAGATGATCGAACAGACCGAGCGGGAGGCGCTGCTCTACCGGTACGAGTAGGCGGGCCTGCCCGTGCGGGTGGGCGGGCCGGCCCGTGTTCGTCGGCGGGCCTGCCGGTGTGGCGCGGCCGGGCGGCGCGGCCGGGCCGGGAACGCCGTGGGCCGGCTCCTCGACGGGACGCGCGGCGCGCCCCTCCCGCACCGTGTGCCCGCGCGTCCGCGCGTCCGCGCGCCCGCACCCCGTCGACGGCCGGACGGGTGAAGTGCCGCCGCGCCGAGGCCGTGGGGGTGCCGGGCCGGCGGGTGGTGGCTTGAATGAACGGATGGACTGCGTCTTCTGTGCGGTGGTGGCGGGCGAGGAGCCGGCCCACCTGATCCTGGACGACGAGGCGGCAGTGGCCTTCCTGGACCGCCGGCCACTCTTCCCCGGCCATGTCCTGGTCGTGCCGCGCGCCCACCACCGCACACTGGCGGACCTGCCGGCGACGGAGGTGGGCCCGTTCTTCCTGCGGGTGCAACGGGTGGCCGCCGCCGTGGAGCGCGGGCTCGGGGCGGCCGGCAGCTTCGTCGCGGCGAACAACCGGATCAGTCAGTCGGTGCCGCACCTGCACGTCCACGTCGTGCCGCGCAACCCGAAGGACGGGTTGCGCGGCTTCTTCTGGCCGCGCGGGAGGTACCCGGACGAGGCGGGCGCGGCGGCCGTCGCCGACCGGCTGCGGGCCGCCCTCGCCGCGCCCGGCCGGTAGGCCCTCGGCGGGCGGGGCCCCGGCCGTCAGCCGACGCGGACGTCGTCCAGCACCCAGTACCAGTTGTTGCTGCCGGTGTAGCGGAAGCGCAGGCGCAGCCGGCTCGCGCCGGGCGGCACGGCCAGGGTGAGCAGCTGCCGGCCGTTGGTCTCGGCGCTGTAGCTCCTGACGGCGACGGGCGTGCCGCCGTCCCAGACGGCCAGCACCTGGGCGGTCTGGGCGCCCTCCTGCTGGTAGTAGGTGGTGAAGGAGACCGGGACGGTGCCCAGGCCCGCCACCGGGTACTCGGGGCTGACCAGGGTGGAGTCGTAGCTGCCCTTGAAGGTCTTGTCGGCCCATTCGTCGGAGTCGGCGACCGCGAAGACGTTGCGCGAGCGGACGTTCAGCTCGCGGTACTGGTCGCGCTGGGTCTTCGTCCAGAACTCGTCGGTGGTGAAGGCCCAGCCGCGCCACTCGGTGACGCCGCCGGTGCCCATCGCGGAGTTGTCGATCGACCAGCCGCTCGGCGGGGTGTGGGTGAAGCCGACCGTACCGGCGGCGATGCCGGTCTCGTCCACCGGGCCGGAGAGCCGCGGGCGCAGCGCGCCGAAGGCGTCCGGGACGAGGCTGCCGATCGGGCTGCCGTCGAGGTTCCAGGCCGGGTCGATCGCGATGCCGAGGTGGGCGATGGCGGTGGGCGCGATGTCGACCATGCGGACGTCGTGGCGGACCGAACCCGCCGGGAAACCACCGCCGTTGGCGATCACGAAGGTCTGCCGCTCACTCCACGTGGAACCGCCGTGGCCACCCGTGTCGGTATGGCCGTGGTCGGCGGTGACCATGATCAGCCAGTCCTCCTGCCCGTAGCGACCCCGGACGGCGGCGACGAGCTGGCCGACCTGGACGTCCACACCGCGGATGGCGTCCAGGTAGGCCTGGCTGGCGGCGCCGCTCGCGTGGCCGGCGTGGTCGACGTTGTCGAGCTGGACGAAGACCGCGTCCGGGTTGCCGTCTCGCAGCTCGGCGACGGCACGGGAGGTGGTGCCGGTGTCGTACTCGGCGTCCGGGGTGGCCACCCGGGCGTCGACCCGGCCGGAGTAGACGGTGTTGGCGATCGGCGCCCAGGAGGCGACGACGTAGGTGGCGAGCGCGGGGGCGGCCGTCTCGATCCGGGTGAGGAAGTCGGGGTAGGCGGCGAAGGCGGGGGCGGTGAAGTCGTTGTTCCGGACGTTGTGCTTGTCGGGCCAGACCCTGGTGGCGATGGTGGACCAGCCGGGGCCGGAGGAGGTGTCGGCCATCGGGGCGGCGTAGAGGCTACTGGCGGCGGTGAGGCCGCCGGCCATCAGGGCGTTGAGGTTGGCGGCGCCGGCGTCCTTGATCCGGTTGAGCATGGCGCCGTCGAGGCCGATGACCAGGACCTTCGGCGTGCGGCCGGCGGTGGTGGCGGCCGAGGCGGGGCGGGCGGCGAGGGTCGGCAGGCCGGCCGCGAGTGCGGCGGCGGCACCGAGGAACAGGCTGCGGCGGGGCATTCCTGCGGTCACGTCGTACTCCTGATGATCCGTCACGAAGCGGAGTGGGGCAGCGACAAGACTCGGAGCGGCGGGTGGACGGCGGCCGCCGGGGTTTCGTCCCGGGGCGTGAACAGCACGGGAACTCGGTCCAGACCCGTTACCATTCAGTGATCTAGGAGGGGTGGTCGCACGACACTGCGGGACAGCGTGCGGCAGAGAATCCGGTGCGGTTCCGGGAGGGCTCCGCCCCGGGCGGACACGCATCCGGCCAGGCGGCGACCAGCGGCGTTCAGTCGGCTTCCAGCCGGGTCGTGAAGCTGAACCGGTCACCCCGGTAGAGCGAGCGCACCCGCTCCAGCGGAACGCCGGCCGTGTCCCTGGTCAGCCGGTGGAGCAGCAGCATCGGCAGCGCCGGTGGGGTCCCGACCAGCAGGGCCTCGCGCGGGGACGCGAGCACCGTCTCGATCCGCTCGTCGGCGGCACCGAACTCGATGCCGGCCTTCTCCCGGAGGAAGGCGTAGAAGGACGCTCCGGGGTCGAACTCCCGGTCCAGCGCGGGTACCCGGGCCACCGCCAGGTAGGTGCTCTCCAGGCCGACCCGCTCGCCGTCCGCGAGCAGCACCCGCTCCAGGTGCCAGACCCGCTCCCCCACCGCGATGGCCAACTGCCCGGCGAGCAGCGGATCCGCGGCGAACTGCTCCAGCCCGATCAGGTTGCGGCCGGGGACCCTGCCCTGACGGCGGACGCCCTCGGTGTAGCTGGCCAGCGAGAGCGGCTGCTCCAGCTTGGGCCCGGCGACCACGGTGCTGCGCCCGCGACGGCGGACCCGCCCCTGGATCAGCAGGTCGCGCAGGGCCTGCCGGAGGGTCTCCCGGGCCACCTCGAAGCGGGCCGCGAGGTCTCGCTCGGTCGGCAGCACGCCGCCTTCGCCGAGTTCGTCGAGCAGCTCCTCCAACTGACCCTTGACCGCGTAGTACTTGGGCACCCGGCCGTGTTCGGGGATGCCCGACCTGATCGGCGCGCCGGGGCCGGGCGGGGCGGCCGGCCCGGAGGTCTCTTCCATCCCGCCATCCTCGCAGACTCCGCGGCACCGTCCGGTTCCGGCCGAATTCGCCCCGGCGCGCCGTCACCCTCTTGACAGGTATAGACCATTCCGCTTGAGTCTGAGGTCAGCCCCGCACGGCCCGCACCGGCCCGTACCCCGGTCGGCCCGCAGGCACCCCGGTCCGCCCGCACCCCGGTCGGCCGGCACCCGTCGGCCCGTCCCCCACGACACGCCGCCGCGCCGCGGGGCGAGGCTCCCTGCCACGACCCACCTCCCTCCACGACCGTGCGGCCCCCACCGCACAAGGGGTGATCAAGTGTCAACGAAACGCCTGCTCGCACTGCTCTCCGCGATGGTCACGGCCCTGGCCGTCATCCTGCTGCTGCCCGCCGCGGCGGCCAACGCGGCAGCCTGCGCCACGCCCTGGAACGCGTCCACCGCGTACACCGGCGGCGCCGCCGTCTCCTACGGCGGGCACAACTGGTCCGCCAAGTGGTGGACCCAGAACGAGACCCCGAGCACCGCCGGCACCGGCGTCTGGGCCGACCAGGGCGCCTGCGGCGGCCAGACCGACCCCACGCCCACCCCCGGCGGCTGCGCCTACCCGGACTGGGTCGCCGGACGCGCCTACACCACCGGCGCGATCGTCCACTACACCAACGGCGGGCTCTACCGGGCCACCCACGACAACCCGGGCTACGACCCGGTGATCAGCACCTGGTACTGGGAGCCGTACACCTGCGGCCCGACGACGCCGACCCCCACGCCGACCACGACCCCGAACCCCGGCGGATTCCCGGTCAGCCAGGCGCAGTTCAACCAGATGTTCCCGAACCGGAACTCCTTCTACACCTACCAGGGCCTGCTCGACGCGCTCGGCGCCTACCCCGGGTTCGCCAACACCGGCAGCGACACCGTCCGCAAGCAGGAGGCCGCGGCCTTCCTCGCCAACGTGAACCACGAGACCGGCGGCCTGGTCCACGTGGTCGAACAGAACACCGCCAACTACCCGCACTACTGCGACGGATCACAGCCGTACGGGTGCCCGGCCGGGCAGGCCGCGTACTACGGGCGCGGCCCGATCCAGCTGAGCTGGAACTTCAACTACAAGGCCGCCGGCGACGCCCTGGGCATCGACCTGCTGCACAACCCCGGCCTGGTGCAGACCGACCCGGCGGTGGCCTGGAAGACCGCGCTCTGGTACTGGAACACCCAGACCGGCCCGGGCACCATGACCCCGCACAACGCCATCGTCAACGGGTACGGCTTCGGCGAGACGATCCGCAGCATCAACGGCTCGCTGGAGTGCAACGGCGGCAACCCCGCGCAGGTGCAGAGCCGGATCAACGCCTACCAGTCCTTCACCCAGATCCTCGGCACCGTCCCCGGCTCGAACCTGGGCTGCTGACGCCGCACCAGGGGTGACACCACCCCGGTACGCCCCGCCGCTCCCCCGGCACACCACGGGGAGCAGCGGGGCATACGCCTGCCGGAGGACCGGCGGGGGCCGGAATCATCGTCACGGCGGACGACCGGGCACCGACGGGGCCCCTACGCTCGAAACCATGAACGACCTTGGCAGCCTTGTCCAACAGACCGCCGACCGACTCGCGGCCCAGCAGGTCGGCGTGGTGGTCACCGCCCTGGCCGGCGGCGCGGTGGAGATCCGCGGCGCCGGGAGCACCACCGCCGGCCCGGCCGGCGAAGCCCCCGGTCCGCGGACGCTGTTCGAAATCGGTTCGGTGACCAAGGTGTTCACCTCGCTCGCACTGGCGCGACTGGTGCTCGCCGGCTCGGCCGGGCTCGACGAGCCGCTGGCCGACGTCCTGGCGGGCGCGCTGCCGCCCGGCGCGCGCGTCCCGGCGCGGAACGGCACGCCGATCGCGCTCCGCCACCTCGCCACCCACACCTCCGGCCTGCCCCGGCTGCCCGCCGGGATGCTGCTGCCGGCCCTGCTCCACCCGAACAAGCCGGACCCGTACCGCGACTGCACCGGCGAGATGCTGCTCGCCGGGCTCGCCCGGACCAGACTGCGGGCGGTGCCGGGGCGCGGCTTCCGCTACTCCAACCTCGGCGCCGGGCTGCTCGGCCTGGCCCTCGCCCACCGGGCCGGCACCGGGTACGAGGAGCTGGTGACCCGGGAGATCTGCGAACCGCTCGGGCTCGCCGACACGGTGATCGGCGTCGACGGGGAGCGGGCCGCCCGGCTCGCCCGGGGGCACACACCCGGGCGCCGCCCGGTGCCCGGGTGGCAGTTGGCCGACCTCGCCGGCGCCGGCGGGCTCCGCTCGACCGCCGCCGACCTGGCGGTGCTGCTGCGGGCCCAACTGGCCTCCGGCACGGGCGGCGACTCGCCCCTGGCGCCCGCGATCGCCCTCACCCGACAGGTGGAGCACAAGGTCAATCCCTTCGCCTGGGTGCACCTCGGCTGGCTGGGCCACCGGTTGCACCCGCGTCAGGGCGGCCACCTGCAGATCTGGCACAACGGCGAGACCGGGGGCTTCCGCTCCCTCGTCGCCTTCGACCCCGAGAAGCAGGTGGGCGTCATCGTCCTGGCCAACACCCGCCGATCGGTCGACCCGGGAGGCATCGCCCTGCTGCGCACCCTGCAGAACAGCTATCCGGCACCGGCCGCCGAACAGCGGCGCCGTGCCGCCGACGGGAGGGAGTGACCGCGGACCGGTTCGAGCGAGGGCGCGATAGTTGGATTCTCAAACTCACTCCCCTATAGTGGGTTTGAGAATCCAACTACCATCCTGCTCCGGGCCGGCCGCCCGGGGCCCCTCAGAGGAAGGCGGCCGTCATGCGTGACGCCGTAATCGTCGAAGCCGTCCGCACCCCCATCGGCAAGGGCAAACCGGGAGGCGCGCTCTCCGGCGTCCACCCGGTGGAACTGCTCGCGCACACCCTCCGGACCCTGGTCGGGCGCAGCGGGATCGACCCGGCCCTGGTCGACGACGTGATCGGCGGCTGCGTCGACCAGGTCGGCGAGCAGGCCATGAACACCACGCGTTACGCCTGGCTCGCGGCCGGCCTGCCGGAGTCCGTCCCGGCGACCACCGTCGACCGGCAGTGCGGCTCCTCCCAGCAGGCCGTCCACTTCGCCGCCCAGGGCGTGATCGCGGGCGCGTACGACCTGGTGGTGGCGTGCGGCATCGAGTCGATGAGCCGGGTACCGATGTGGTCCAACGTGCCGCCGGGGGCGGACCCGTTCAGCGCCTCGATCGCCGCCCGCTACCCCGGCGGGCTGATCCCGCAGGGCGTCAGCGCCGAGCTGATCGCCGCCAAGTGGTCCGTCTCGCGCGAGGCGATGGACGCCTTCGCCCTGGAATCACACGCCAAGGCCGCGCACGCCCACGCCGCGGGCTGGTTCGAGGCGGAGCTGGCCCCGGTCTCGACGCCCGCCGGGATCGTCGCGACGGACGAGTCGGTGCGTCCGGGCAGCACCGCCGAGGCGCTGGCCGGGCTCCGGCCCTCCTTCGCCGACCCGGCCATGGCCGAGCGGTACCCGCAGATCGACTGGTCGGTGACGGCCGGCAACAGCAGCCCGATCAACGACGGCGCCTCAGCGGTGCTGATCACCAGCAGCGAGACGGCCGCCCGGCTGGGCCTGCGTCCGCTGGCCCGGCTGCACTCCTTCGCGGTGACCGGCTCGGACCCGCTACTGATGCTCACCGGCGTGCTCCCCGCCACCGAGAAGGTCCTGCGGCGGTCCGGGCTCTCCCTGGCGGACATCGACCTGTTCGAGGTGAACGAGGCGTTCGCCTCCGTGGTGCTGGCCTGGCTGCAGGAGACCGGCGCCGACCCGGCGAAGGTGAACGTCAACGGCGGCGCGATCGCGCTCGGCCACCCGCTCGGCGCGAGCGGCACCCGGCTGATGACCACGCTGGTGCACGCGATGCACCGGCGCGGCGCGCGCTACGCACTGCAGACCATGTGCGAGGCGGGCGGCCTGGCCAACGCCACCGTGCTGGAGGCACTGGACTGACCGGCCGGCCGCCGGCCCCACCGCCCGGGCAACCGCGCGCAGGACGTCGGACCGCGGCCGACGTCCCGCGCCGGGCGGGCGAGGCGGGGCGGGCTGGCGGAACGCGCGGGGCCGCGCCACCGCGTGGGAAGATGGCAGGGCTGGCAGAAACGATCTCCGGGCGGTTCTCTGGCCATGGTGAACGAGCAGCGTGATACCGGCGGGCCCGAGGCGCCGCGCCCGGGGCAGCCGGGTACCGCGGAGCCGCGTCAGGACGCCCTGCTGATGGTCCCGATCGCGACCGCCCTGATCGAGGCGAACGGGCGGATCCTGCACTGGAGCAACGACGCCGAGGCCCTGCTCGGCTACAGCGCCGAGGAGGCGATCGGCTCCCTGGCCGCACAGTTGCTGGCCACCGACGACCAGCGGCCCGAGGTGCTGGAGCTCTTCCAGGGGATCGTGGACGGCCGCGGCTGGTCGGGGGTCTTCCCGGTGAAACACCGGGACGGCCACTACGTCAACCTGGAGTTCCGCACCCACCCGATCGCCGGCCCCGGCGGCAGCCCGCTGGTCCTGGCCGTCGCGTCCGACGTGACGACGCTGCGCCGGATCCAGGCCGACCTCGCCGTCCTGAACGGGTTCTTCACACAGTCCCCCGTCGGCATGGCCGTGTACGACACCCGGCTGGCCTTCGCCCGGCTGAACGACGCACTGGCCCGGGTCAACGGCCTGCCCGCCGAGGCGCACCTGGGCCACCGCCTGACCGAGCTGCTGCCCGGCATCAACGGCGCCGAGAGCGAGGCGGTGATGCGGCGGGTGCTGGAGAGCGGCGAGCCCGTCGTGGACACCCGCTCCCACGGCCGCACCCCCGCCGACCCGGAGCACGACCACGCCTGGTCGGCCTCCTACTTCCGGCTGGAGGACCCGGGCGGGGAGGTCCTCGGGGTCAGCTCGACGGTCGTCGACATCACCGAGCGGTTCCGCGCGGACGCCCGCGCCGCCCGCGCGCAGGAGCGGCTGGCGCTGCTCGTCGACGCCACCGCGTCCATCGGCACCACCCTGGACCTGCGGCAGACCGCCCGCGAGCTGGCCGACGCGATGGTGCCCAGGGTCGCCGACATCAGCGGGGTGTTCGCGCTGGAGGCGCTGGTCGCCGGACGCACCGTGGAGCCGCTCGACCCGACCGCGCCCCACCTGGTGCGCCGGCTGGCACTCGCCACCACCGACCCGCTCTACCCCGCCGAGGCGCTGCCGGTGGACGCGGTGCACGAGCTGGCGCCGGACTCGCCGTACGGGCGGGCCCTGGCGACCGGGCGGACGGTGGTGGTGCCGTCCTGGGAGCTGCCGCTGCTGAGTGCGGCGATCACCGAGAGCCGCCGCCAGGCCTACCTCGGCGACCGCCCGCGCTCGGTGCGGATCACCCCCCTGGTGGCACGGGGCACCACGCTCGGCATGGTGGTGTACTCGCGGCGCGGCGAGCGCGAGTCCTTCGCCGAGGCGGACATAACTCTTGGTGACGAGCTGGCCTCTCGGGCGGCCGTCGCCATCGACAACGCCCGGCTCTACCTGCGCCAGCACCAGACCGTCCTCGCCCGCCAGCAGGCACTGCGCGAGGCGAAGGCCGCGCAGGAGCGGCTGGCGCTGGTCAACGTCGCCTCGGCGCGGATCGGCACCACCCTCGACCTCGCCCAGACCGCCCAGGAGCTGGCCGAGGTCGCGACGCCCCGGCTGGCCGACGCCGTGGTGGTGGAGGTGCTGGACGACCTGGTGCGCGGCGAGCGCGAGGTGCGCACCCTGGCGGACGGCTCCGCCGTGCTGCGCCGGATGGCGTTCCACTCGGCGCACGGCTCGACGCTGGAGCCGCTCGACCGCACCGGCGGGGTGCAGCGGTTCCCGCCCGGCTCGCCGTACGCGTGGAGCCTCAACCACCGCAAGCCGGTGCTGGTGCCGCGGATGGACGAGCAGGGCATGGCCTGGTTCGCCGACGACCCCGTCCGCACCGCGGCCGCGAAGAATCAGAACGTCCGCTCGTTCATGGTGGTGCCGCTGATCGCCCGCGGCTCGCCGGTCGGTATCGCCGCGTTCTACCGGACGGGGGTCGAGCGCCCGTACGAGGACGACGACCTGACGCTGGCCGGTGAGTTGGTGGTGCGGGCGGCCGTCTCGATCGACAACGCGCTGCTGTTCACCCGGGAGCGCGACGCGGCCGCCGCCCGCCAGCGCGCGCTGGACGAGGCGTGGGCGGCCCAGCAGCGGCTCTCGCTGCTCAACGAGGCGAGCACCCGGATCGGCACCACGCTCGATCTGCACCGCACCGCCGAGGAGTTGGTGGAGGTCGTGATCCCGCGCTTCGCCGACTTCGTCACCGTCGACCTGCGTGACGCGGTGCTCGGCGGCGAGGACCCGAGCCCGGTGCCGGACGACGGCTCCGTCCTGATGCGGGCGGTCGCCGTCGGCGAGGCCGGCGCGGACGGCACCATGGCCGCCGCGGCGGACCAGGTGGGCGCCACCTCGCAGTCCGCGCAGGTGTACGCGGAGAGCCTGCGCACCGGCCGCTCGATCCTGGTCTCGGAGGTGGACGAGGCGGCGCTGCGCCGGATCGTGGCCTCGCCGGACCGGGTGCAGCCGGGCCTCGACGCCGGGGTGCACTCCTACCTGATGGTGCCGCTGCTGGCGCGCGGCATGGTGCTGGGCGGCGCGGAGTTCCTCCGGACCCGCAACCCGGTGCCGTACGGACCGGCTGACCGGGCGCTGGCCGAGGAACTGGCCGCGCGGACGGCGCTCGCGATGGACAACGCCCGGCTCTACCGCCGCGAACGGGACACCGCGCTCACCCTGCAGCGCAGCCTGCTGCCGCAGGAGATCCACCGCACGATCGGCCTGGAGATCGCCTACCGCTACCTGCCCAGCAGCGTGGTGAGCGAGGTCGGCGGCGACTGGTTCGACATCGTCCCGCTCTCCTCCGGCCGGGTCGCCCTGGTCGTCGGCGACGTGATGGGCCACGGCATCCGCGCCGCCGCCACCATGGGCCAGCTCCGCACCGTGGCACGGACGTTGATCACCCTCGACCTCGACCCGGAGCGGGTGATGCACCGGCTCGACGAGGCCACCTCGGAGATCGGCGAGGGCCAGTTCGCCACCTGTGTCTGCGTGGTCTACGACCCGGTGGACCGGCGCTGCGTCGCCGCCTGCGCCGGCCACCTGCCGCCGGTGGTGGCCGACGCCGAGGGCCGGGCCCGGCTGATCGAACTGCCCGCGGGCGCGCCGCTCGGCGTCGGCGGAGTTCCCTTCCAGAGCGTCGAGTTCACCCTCCCCGAGGACGGCATCCTGGCGCTCTACACGGACGGCCTGGTCGAGCGCCGGGGGCGGGACATCGACGAGGGCCTGGAGCTGCTCTGCCGGACCGTCTCCGACCGGCACCGCTCGCTGGAGCAGACCTGCGACGCGGTGCTCGCCGAACTCACCGGCCGCACCAGTGAGGACGACATCGCGATCATCCTGGCGCAGGCCCTACCGACCGGCACCGACCGGATCGCCACCCTCCCGCTCGGCGAGGACCACGCGATGGTCGCGCACTCGCGCCGCTTCACCCGGGAGACGCTGACCGGCTGGGGCCTCGGCCCGCTCGCCGACTGGGCCGAGCTGCTCACCAGCGAGCTGATCACCAACGCACTCGTGCACGCCGGTTCCCCCGTCCAGCTGCGACTGTTCCACAACCGGCTGCTCACGGTGGAGGTCACCGACCGGGACAGCGAGTCGCCCCGGATCCGCCGCGCCCGGGAGGAGGACGAGGGCGGGCGCGGCATGCACCTGGTCAACGAACTCGCGCACCGCTGGGGCACCCGCCGCACCCGGGAGGGCAAGGTGGTCTGGTTCGAGCTGGAGCTGCCGCCGGGCAGCACGCCGCCGTAAGCCCGGGCCCCCGGGGAAACCCCTCCGACCTGGCACGACAACCGGTGTTTGTCGCCTTTCCCGCACGGTTGTTGGCCCGTCCCGGCGACCGGGGGCTTGGCTTGGTCCCGCATGACGCCGGACGGCGCACCCGGGCAGCGGGCCCGGGTGGCCGTCCCGGACCGGACCCGAGGAGCTCCCGTGAACCAGCTCGACCCGCGCGCCGTCGTGGAGCGCTACGTCACCGCCGTCGCCACCGGCGATCTGCCCACCGCGGCGTCCTCGTTCGCCGAGGACGCCACCTGGTCGTACCCGGGCGACCTGCCGCTGTCCCGGGTCTGGCGCGGCCGGACCGCCATCGTCGAGGACTTCCTCGGCTCGGTGGGTACCCTCTTCGCACCCGGCGCCGTGCTGGAGGTGACGCTGACCGGTCTGCTCGCCGACGGCCCGCAGGTGGTCGCCGAGTGGACCGCGCGGGGGACGGCGGCGAACGGCGCCGCCTACGACAACCGGTGCCTGGGCATCTTCACCGTCGAGAACGGCCTGATCACCGCCGTCCGCGAGTACCTCGACACCCAGCACGCGGCGCGCACGCTGTTCGCACCGGCGGCCGACTGACGACCGGTCGGCGGCCGCCGGTGACGGCGCTGGGAGTGTGAAAACTAGGCGAGCAGCAGGTTGACGTCGCCGAACTCGTGCCACAGGTAGCGATCGTGGACCGCCGCCGCGTAGCAGCGTTCGAGCAGCGGCCGGCCGGCGACGGCGGCGAGCATCAGCAGGTGGGAGGCCCGGGGTTCGTGCCAGCCGGTGAGCAGACCGTCCACCGCGCGCACCCCGCGCTCGGGCGTGACCACCACCTCGGTCCAGCCCTGCGCCTCCCGGACGCTGCCGTCCGGGCCGGCCGCCGACTCCAGGGCCCGGACGGCGGTGGTGCCCACCGCGATCACCCGCCCGCCGCCGGCCCGGACGTGTCCGACCAGCCGGGCGGTGGCGGCCGGCACCCGGAACCACTCGGCGTACGGCGCCTCGTGCGCCTCCGGCGAAGCGACTCCGGTGTGCAGCGTGATCGGCGCGACCAGCACGCCGCGCCCGGCCAGCCGGGCCACCATCTCGGCGGTGAACGGCCGTGCGGCGCTGGGCATCTCACTGCTGCCGGGGACGGTGGCGAAGACCGTCTGATAAGCCTCGATCGGCCAGTCGCGGTCCACGTACCCGTACCGGATCGCCTTGCCGTGACGGCCCAGGTAGCCGGTCAGCGGCTCGGGCAGGGCGAGCCGGGCGTGCCAGAGCCGGGGCGTGAACGCCTCGACCAGTTCGGCCGCGGCGCCGCCCGGCAGCGCCACCCGCAGCCCCGGGCGGGCCGGGGACTCGTCCGGCGGGTAGCAGGCGGCGGCCGTGCCGGGTACCGTGCGGCGCAGCTCGACCAGGAAGGCACCGCGCCGGTCCGGCCGGGCTGAGGAGAGGTGCAGCGCGACGGGGCTGCCGTCGGGCAGCCGGCCGGCGAGCGCCGCGGGCAGGGTGGCCGAGTTGTTGACCACCAGGACGTCCCCGGGGCGCAGCAGCGTGGGCAGGTCGGTGAAGCGGCGGTGCTCGACGGTCGCGCCGCGCCGGCGGCCGACCAGCATCCGCACACTGTCCCGGGCGGTGCCGCGTGCCTCCGCCGGGGCGCGGGCGGAGAGTTCGGGCGGGACCGTGACGTCGATCCACGGGTCCGCCGACGCCGTCATCACTCGCCCCGGGCGACGGCCGGCAGGTGGGAGGCGCGGTAGCGGCCGGAGGCCCGGCTGCCGCTCACCAGGGCGAGCAGGGCGGGCACCACGGTCTCGGGGAGCGGCTCGTCGGAGATGTCCTCGCCCGGGCAGGCGTCCTGGTACATCCGGGTGCGCATGGTGCCCGGATCGACCGCCCAGACCCGCACCGCCTCCTCCTCGCGGGCCAGGACGGCGGAGGCCTGGTCCAGCGCCGCCTTGCTGGCGCCGTAACCGCCCCACCCGGGGTAGGCCTCGACGGCCGCGTCCGAGCTGATGTTCAGGACCGCCCCGGCGTGCCTGCGCAGCTGGGGCAGTACGAGCTGGGTGAGCGCGATCGGCGCCAGGGCGTTGACCTCGAAGGTCTCCAGCAGATCGGGCAGCGGGACGTCGGCGAGCCGGGGCAGCGGGACGTCGGTCGTGTCGGAGCCGCTGAGCGTGCCGGCGTTGTTGACCAGGAGGTGTGCTCCGCCGAGCCCTGCGGCGGCCTCGGCGAGGCGGGCGCGGTGGTCGTCGTCGACGACCGAGCCGGCCAGCGCGACCACGGTGGTGGTGGCGGCCAGTTCGGCCTCGGCGGCGGAGAGTTCGGCCGCGTTGCGGGCGGTGATCACGAGCTGCCAGCCGCCGGCGGCGAGCCCCCGGGCGAGCGCCCGGCCGAGGCCGCGCGAGGCACCGGTGACCAGGGCGACGGGGGCGGCGGATCCTGCGGTGTTCTGCGGTGCGTTCATGGCACCACGATCGCTCCGGCGGGCCCGGTCCCGGATCGGCCGCCAGGCCGGGGCGCCGGTCGTCCGTTCGGCCTAGACCGCCGGACCGAGACCGGGTCCGCGCTCCGGGCCGGGGTTCGGGCCGGGGTGGGGCGCCTGGTCCGGGCCGGGCTGCACGAGCGGACCGGAGCTGCCCAGGAGCTTTCTGCCACACCCTGGTTCGGCTGCCAGCCGTCCGCAACCCATGGCTGCGCGAGATCCTCGACAGCCTCACTCGGCACATTCGCGCCGGCTTCCTCCGACCGGCGACGCAGCTGACGGGCCCCGGCAGGACGTCGAGTCGACACGCCCCCGGACCCCGGTCGGTTCGGCCCACCGCGATGCGGGAGAATGAACCCATGAGCGACGACCAAACCCCGCCCGCCTCGGCAATCGAACGTCGGCAGCGACTCCTGGACATCATGCGGGAGGACGGCGGCACCTGGGACTGGCGGCGAGCCCGCGAGACCTACCTGCCCCGCCCGGACCCGCGCACCGTGCGCCGCGACCTTCAGTTGCTCTGCAAGGCCCAGCACATCTTCCGCGCCGAGAACGGCGAGTACCAGGCCGTCGGCTAGGGGAGGCCGGCGGCCGTCAGGCCGGCTCCCTTCCACAGCTACCTCCCGGACCGAGCCCCGGTGCCTGGTCCGGGCCGGGCGGGCCGAGCCGGCCGGGAGCTGCCCAGGACTGCGGCTCCGCCCAGGCGGCCAGGGTCCGGCGGGTCTCGAAGCGGCGCGGCAGACCGCTCAGCGGGTCGGTGAACTCGACCACGGAGGCGAGCAGTTGCAGCGGCCGGCGAAAGTCGTCCGGCGCCGGCTCCGGCAGCACCACCGGATACACCGGATCCCCCAGGATCGGCACCCCGAGACCGCTCATGTGCAGCCGCAGCTGATGGGTGCGCCCGCTGAGCGGCCGCAGCCGGTAGCGGCCCAGCCCGTCGCGGTGCTCGACCAGGTCGATCCGGCTCTCGCTGTTCGGCGGGGCGTCCAGCTCCTGCGCCGCGATCACGCCGCGCTCCTTGACGATGTGACTGCGCACCGTGCGGGGCAGCGCGAGCGCCGGGTCGTAGGCCGCCACGGCCTGGTACTCCTTGCGCACCAGCCGGTCGCGGAAGAGCGTCTGGTAGGCGCCCCGGTCCTCGGGCCGCACCACGAACATCGCCAGGCCCGCCGTCAGCCGGTCCAGCCGGTGCGCCGGGCTGAGCGCGGGCAGGCCGAGCCCGTGGCGCAGCCGGGAGAGCGCCGTCTCGACGACGTGCCGGCCGCGTGGGGTGGTGGCCAGGAAGTGCGGCTTGTCGACGACCACCAGGTGGTCGTCCCGGTGCAGCACCTCCAGCGCGAACGGGACGGGGACCTCGTCGGGCAGGTCGCGGTAGAGCCAGAGGTGCCCGGCGGGGCGGAACGGCTCGTCCGGCCCGATCGGGCCGTCCACCCCGACGATCTCGCGCCCGCGCAGCAGCGCGTCGATCCGCTCCGGGTCGACGGTCGGCAGCCGCTCGGCCAGGTAGGCGCGCACGGTCGGCCACGGCCCCTCGGCCGGCAGCCGCAGGTGCACCGGGTCCACCCCCCGGCGTTGCGGCAGGGGTGCGGTCGGTGCCTTGCGCTTGCGTCTCATCTCGCGGCCAGCCTAACCGGGGCCGCCCCGGGGCCGGAGCCGCCGGACGCCCGAGGTGCCGGGGGCCGCCGGGCCGGTGGAGAGTGGACAGTGAGGCACCGCCGCCCGCCCACCGGAGGGAGGTGAACGGTGACCGCCGACGGCCCGCAGGACCCGCTGCCGCCGTTGCGCCTGCCCCGACGGACGCGGAGGCTGCTCTGCTGCGCGTTCGTCCTGCTGGTCGTGGCCGTGGTGGCCGACCTGCTCACCGGGCCGGGGACGACGCTGTCCCCCGTCCTCGCGGTGGCGCCGATACTGGCGGGGGCGACCAGCCGCTCGGCCCGGGTGCCCGTGTTCGCCGGGGCGGTCGCCACCGCCGCCGTGGTGCTGCTGGAGTTCAGCAACAGCGGCGTGCCCACCTCCGTCCATCTCACCGCGCTGATCACCGTCCTCGCCGCCACCCTGGCCAGCGCCGCCAACGTCGTCCTGGTGTCGGCCCGGGAGCGCGAGCTGACCCAGGTGCGGACGGTGGCCGAGGCGGCGCAGCGGGCGCTGCTGCGTCCGCCGCCGGAGCGGCTCGGGCCGCTGCGGGTGGCCGTGCGGTACGCCGCGGCGGCGGCCGAGGCGCGGATCGGCGGGGACCTCTACGAGGTGGTGGACACCCCGCACGGGATCCGGATCCTGCTGGGGGACGTGCAGGGGCACGGGCTCCCCGCGGTGGAGACGGCCGCGGACGTCCTGGGGGTGTTCCGGGAGGCGGCCCGGACCGAGCCGGACCTCATCCGGGTGGCGGAGCGGCTGGACGCCGCCCTGGCTGGCCGCCCGGCCAACGAGCGCTTCGTGACCGCTTTCCTGCTCGACGTGGAGCGCTCCGGCGGGCGGGCGGGCTTCGTCAACTGCGGTCACCCGCACCCGCTGCTGCGCCGCGCGGGGCGGGTGACCGAGCTGGCGCCGCCGCAGCACGCCCCTCCGCTGGGCCTGCTCGGGCTGATCGGCGGGCACTACCGGGCGGGCGGCTTCGACCCGCTCCCGGGAGACCTGCTGCTGCTCTACACCGACGGCGTCTCGGAGGCGCGCGACGCCGCGGACCGGTTCTACCCGCTGGCGCAGCGGCTCGCCGGGCTGCCCGCGGCGAGCCCCGGGGCCGTGCTGGACGCGCTGATCACCGATGTCGGCGACTGGCTCGGCGGCGCCGGGCCGACCGACGACGCGGCGCTGCTCGCTCTGCGCTGGGAATCCTGACCACCCCGGGCGCCACTGTCGGCGGCCCGTGCCGGGCCGTGGACGCGACCGGCGGGATGCCGGCCGAGCAGCGTCGTCGAGGGGCGGCTCGCCGGCCGGGTGGTGGCGGGCACCGGGGCCGGTGAGCCGGCGGCGAGCACCGGCACGTTCGAGCCGTCGACGGACGACGAGCGCCGGCACACCTACGTCCTGCGGTACCAGCCGGGCCGACCCTGCCGGGGGCGCGCCGGGCCGGTCTCCGCGCGGCGCCCGACCGTTCACCCGGGCCGCTGTCACGATGATGCGATCAGTGCACGATCGACATCGGAGGGTGACGCATGCCCGGTACTGCCACGACCTCGACAACGGCCGACGGCGTGGTCACCGTCGACGGGGTGATCGCCCGGCTGCGGGAGATCGGCGCCGGGCTGCCCCCGGACGACGGCGTGGCGGTGTTCAACCGGATGTACCTCACCGTGACGGACGCGGTGCGCCGCCGGCTCGCCCGACCGCGCGCGGACCCGACCCGCCGGACACCGCCACACCACACACCGCCACGCCCCGGCCGCCCGTACTTCGCCGACCCGGCCGCGATGGCCGAGCTGGACGTGGTGTTCGCCGGGCGCTATCTGCAGGCCGTGGACGCCGCGGCGGCCGGGCGGCCGGCGCCGGCCTGCTGGCGGCCGCTCTTCGAGCTGCGCGCGCACCGGGGCGTGCACCCGGTGCAGTTCGCCCTGGCCGGGATGAACGCCCACATCCAGCACGACCTGCCGCTCGCCGTGGTCGACACCTGCCACCGGCTCGGCTGCGGGCCGGAGCGCCTCGCCGAGGACTACCACCGGATCAACGGCCTGCTGGCCGGGGTGGAGACGGTCGTCCGGGAGCAGCTGATGCCCGGACCGGACCTCCTGGAGCGGGCCGAGCCGCTGACGCACCTGCTGGGCGCCTGGTCGGTCGACGCCGCCCGGGACGCGGCCTGGGCGACTGTTCCGAAAGGGACCTGTGAATGACGATGGTGGCGCCCACCTCGGCCGCCTGTACTTCAGCGTAGGACACGGCAACGGGTGTGTCGATCAGCGCCACGGAACGTGCGGCGGTGCCCGTATGGCCGGCCTGCGAGCCTTCCAACTCGAAACCTGGGTGAACCAGTTGGGATGCTCTGCAAGACTTGGGCCGTGACGATTGACTCCCGCTTCCGCTCGCGCAGCTTCGAGGTCTCCTGGCCGCATTGGATCATCAAGGCCGAGCTTGAGCGCCTCATTGAAACGAGCGACGGGCCTCATCACCACGTCACGAACTGGTCCGACGAGTGCGAGCTGCTCCTGATCGAGGCGTTCACGTCGACCGAACCGGTGGACGAATTTCGCGCCCTTCCAGAGCGCCGGAGCGGCTGGGGCACCGACCCATGGGATGAGACTCCGACAGCCTCACGCAAAGACTGGATGAGAGGCCTCTACGAGGCGCTCAACGTCCTGCCAGTTCCGGCGCCACGCCTGCCGTACTGGTCAGAGCGGCGCACGGGCCCGAAGGCGTCACCCTCGACCGACTTGGCTGCGACTTCAAGACGCTTCGCTTGGACGATCGGCAAAATGATCGACGGCGGCTACTTCGCTTGGGCGTTTGGCGACGCCTGTGTGGACGGCGATTACGACGGAGAGCTCGGACCGGACCCCGCCGAGGAAATGCACCGCGAACTCGGCCGTGGGGATCTGTGGCCAGTGCCCGACCATTCTGAGGGTTACACCCTTGATGATCTGTGTGATGTCATCGAGTACTTGGCCGATCACGTTCGTCGGCCACTTCGCCGCCGGTACCACGACTACGCCGGCTGCGGATGGCACTACGAGCGGTTCTCCGCCGAGCGCGGCGCGCAAATCTACCGCTTGCGTGTGAACCAGGTTCTGTCCCAAAGCGTCCTCGGCCTGACCCTGGCGGAGAACGGCCGCCTGGAGACGATCGCGCCTAGCGCCGTGGAAGATCTCGTCACGGCAGTCCGCGCAGCCGAGAACGTGCACGACGCTGACGACATGGAGCTGGAGCACGCCCTGACCCAGTTCAGGGCACGCGGCGCAAGCGAGATGGACCGACGGCAAGCCGTCATCGCGCTGGCTGGCGTCCTGGAGCGTCGGCGGGGGCTCGTCAAGGAGCAACTGCTCAGCAAGGACGAGGGGGCACTGTTCCAGATCGCCAACCAGTTCGGCATCCGCCACCAGGACGCCAAGCAGCAGAAGGCGTACGACTCCTCACTGTACCTGGAGTGGATCTTCTACTGGTACGTCGCGACTATCAACCTGACGAACCGGATCGTTGCTGCGCAGTCGTAGGTATCAAGCGGGGCCAAATCGGCCCCCGGGCCGTTGGCCATCAATCCGATGGTCGGCTAACCATCCAGGCTGCGATGCTGCGGCGATACGACCCGGAAGGAGACCGCTGAGTGAGCGCGCCAAAGTCTGTGGTATTCAACAGGAAGGACCACCGTCTCATTCTGGCCAGCGGCACCGAGCGCACAGGCTACGACGGCGACGTCTTTATGCTTCACGTCGACGACCTGAAGGGGATGCGACCGCCGGAGCTTAAAGCGGCTCTAAGTCGAGTCATGGATGGCGATGAGGTCCGGGTGAATATCACCCAGGACGATCGGGTTGACGAAGATTACTCCCTTGTCGAGGCTATTGACTTCACCTACGCAGACGGCCAGCTGCTCGTCACACTGAACTTCGCTACCGATCACTACGACTATGACGAGCAAGGCGTTGCAGACTCTCTCGGGTCAATCCTCCATCCTTACCTCCGGCGCAATAGGGCAGCGTTTGTTAGGGCAGAACTGGACCCTTACCATCAAGCACCATTCATCTGGCACGTCGTGATTTCGTGCTCCACTCGCAACCGAGACATGGCCGACATGTTTTGCATTGGCGAAGGGGCCTTGGCCCTGCTCCAGGCCTACGAGAGTGGCGAACTAAGTGGTTGGCTCCGGAAGTCCTTCGGGGGTTGATCACGTTGCCAGGGCGACGGAGGATTCTTCCTGGTGATCGGCGGTGTGCCGGTCGAGCCTGG
>NZ_JBFAJO010000076.1:0-42205 GCF_040655255.1 Kitasatospora sp. NPDC050463 | reverse complement strand
GAAGCGGTCGCCATCGCGCCCCACTACAGGACCGCCCCGACCAACCCTCCGACCAAGGTTCCCCGAGCCTGGAATCACTAAGTCACTGGTATTGCCCCTAGGTGTGGTGTCTCGGGACGTTGGTTACACGAAGTCCTCGAAGTTGGGCTGCTGCGGGATGTCCGCGAGTGGTTCGGGCGGCTGGTCGAGGACGATCCCGTCGTCGCTCCCGGCGGTCCGGCTGATGGGGGGTCGGCCGCCGAGCGCTGCGTGCGGCCGCTCGTGGTGGTAGTAGTTCACGAACTCCGCGAGCGCGACGCGGCGTTCACGCTCGGCTGTGCAGTCGCGGACGTACGCCCACTCGCGGGTGAGCGTCCCGTTATACCTCTCCACCTTCCCGTTCGTGCGCGGCGAACCTTTCGATGGCCGCCGGGGTGACGGGGGTGAAGAAGTTGACGAGGTTGCCGTCGGGGTCGCGGAACAGCAGCGACCGGTTGCCCCAGGGCATCGTGGTGGGCTCGGTGACGAAGTCGGTGACGAACCCGGTCAGGTTCTGGTGAGCGCGGTCCACGTCGTCGACGAGGAACTCGGTGATCACGCTGTGGTTGTCCGCCGGGCGGGCAGAGCCCGGGGCGAACAGCGGGACGGTGCGGGTGCCGGCGATCGCGAGGGTGGCGCCCGGGGTCTTGAGTTCGGCGAAGTCTTCGGTGGCCCACGTCGCCCGCGCTCCTGTGGCTCGCTCGTAGAAGTCGACGAGGCGCGCTACGTCGCCGGTGATGATGCGGATCGAGACGAAGTCCATGGGAATCTCCTTGGTCGTGCTGGAGGCGTGCACGTCGCAGGCTAGGAGAAATAGTGGACAGAATCGGTCCTGTATTCGCGTTAGGCTGCGGACATGCCTCGACCCACCGGCCGCGTGCTGACCCTCCTGGAGCTGCTGCAGTCGGGCGGCACCCGGACGGTGGCCGAACTCGCCGACCAGCTCGGCGTCGAAGGGCGCACCGTGCGGCGGTATGTGGACCAGCTGATCGACCTGGACGTGCCCGTGGAATCGGTGCGCGGCCGCTACGGTGGGTACCGGCTCGCCCCCGGGTACCGCTTGCCTCCGCTCATGCTCAGCGACGACGAGGCGCTGGCCGTGCTGCTCGGCCTGGTCGCCGGCCGCCGAGCAGGCTTGACGACGACGGAGCACACGGCAAGCGAGACGGCATCGGCCAAGATCCGACGGGTGCTGCCCAAGCACATCGCCCATCGACTCGACACACTCCTAGAAGCTCTCGCTTTCACGGATCAGTCCAGCGAGTTCGACACCCCGGACGCCGGGGTCCTGCTCACGATCGCCGATGCGGTGCGCCACCGCCGACCGGTCTCGATCCGCTACACCGACCGTGACGGACGGCGCAGCGAACGCACGCTGCACGCGTACGGGATCGTCGCCCATGGGGGCCGGTGGTACGTCACGGGCAAGGACGCCCAGATCGGCGAGGACCGAACCTTCCGGCTCGATCGCATCGCAGACGCGCGGACCCTGCCCGGCTCATTCGAAGCGCCAGTGGGTCCCGGTCCGGCGCAGCGAGTGTTGTCAGGGTTCGCCACGGCCGAGTACCGGCATGAGGTGACCTTGCGGATCCACGGGACAGTCGAGCAGATCCGCGCCCACCTTCCGGCCAGCGTCGCGAGCGTGGAGGAGCACACGTCCGCGGCCGGCGAGGACCGGGCGACCGATCGCTGGCTGCGCGTCGAGCTGCGGGCGGAGCGGCTCGACTGGTTGCCCCCGGTACTCGCCTCACTCGACCGGCCGTTCGTCATCGAGCGCCCCGATGAACTCCGCGACCTCGTCATCGCGCTCGCCGATCGCCTCACCTCTAGGGCGCGTGTGTGATGACCTGGCTTCAGGACCTCACCCGGACCGCCTCTTGATCGTGACCGACTACGCGTCCTGAAGGCGTAGTGCCGTCTCACTCTGCGCCGGACTGCTCTCCCAAACCGGAGGTCAGCGGCGTGGGATGGAAAGGGGCGACTGTGTGAGACGGTGACGGGTTGCCCCATCCCGAAGGCAGGCGGAATCGTGGTGATCACCTGATCAAGCCCACCTGCCCCGAGGGACAGCCCGAGCGGCAGTTGGGCTCATGGAAGAAGGAAACTCATGAAGTTCCGCGTGGGCCGCCAGGCCCGCCTGGCCACGACGGTCGGTGCACTCGCGCTGGCGAGCGTGCTCGCCAGCTCCAGCCCCGCATCCGCGTGGACGCTCGAGCCGTACATCCGCTACGGGGCGACGGGCGACCCCGCACTCTGCGTCCAGCTCGGGATCGACTCGATGGACAACCGCGACATCTGGACGTACCCGGACGGCCAGTTCGGCTCCGACACCCTTCGCGCGCTCAAGGCGTTCCAGTCCTACTGGGGCCTGGAGGCGGACGGGGTCGTCGGCCCCGCCACCGGCACCAAGCTGATGGACATGATCTACATGGACGCGAGGCGGAGCAGCAGCGTCGGCAACACCTGGTGCTACACGCACCTCCCGACCTACAGCTGACCGACAGTGCCCCCTGGCCTCGGAAACGAGCGCCAGGAGGCTTGTCACATCTTGTTGAGGGGCTGTCCGGCCGGAGGCCGGGCGGCCCCTTCGGTTATGTGCTGGTCGGGGTGAGGTGCCAGGACCGCTGGTGCGGGTGAGTCCGAGGTTGATCAGTCGGCGGAAGTTGAGGGCGGCGGCTCGTGTGTGGAGCCAGGTGTTCTTGATGGAGCGGTAGCGGAGTCTGCGGTTGCCTCGGTGAACGATCCAGTCGACGGCCCGTTCCGCCGGGTGGGATCTCCAGCACCGTTGGTCGGCCCGCCAGGCCATGTCCCTCCGATCATCGGATCGTTAGCTTGGTATGACTTGTCGCGGTGATCTGACGGACGCGGAATGGGCTCGGCTGGAGCCGCTCCTGCCTGTGAGCAACGGCCGTTGCGGCAGGTGGCGGGAGCATCGACAGGTGATCAACGGTGTCCTGCACCGAGTTCGGACCGGGGTGCGGTGGCGCGACCTGCCGGAGCGGTTCGGCACTCACCGGCCTGAGGAAAGTCGGTTCTCCAGTGGCCGGGGCAGCGGGTAGGCGCGCTCTGTCGGGAACAGTCGCTGGGCTTTTGCGGCATGCCCCGTCTGTACCAGCGAAGCAGCCTTGCGGACCTGCGGGGTGAGGTCGGTGAGGCTGACGATCCATTCGTCGGTGAACGTGCGAATCAGATGGCGGCCGATGCCGACTTGAATGCTGTAATGGTTGAGCGCCGCCCCGCGCGGCGAGCGCTCCGGGTCCCATTGGACGTGCACGGCCGCCTGGGACACGGCTGCTGGGTCTGCGGTTGTGAGTACGGCCTGGGACAGGGCCTCCTCCCAGCCTTCGCGCGTCATCCGTACCGCGAGAACGCGCTCCTGACCGGGTTTGCGGGCCCAGTTGCTGCGGTGCATCAGCCACATGAACGACGGCTTGATCCACGTCATCCTGTGGAACGAGAACGGTGCGACGAAGCGGCCTGCGTGCATTGCCGCGTCGGCGATGGCAGGCGTGTACGCCTGGTAGACCACGATCGTGTGAGCGTCGTAGTCGGCACGAATCTGATACTGGGGGGCCATGCGCCGCACCATGCCATCCGTCCCACTGGCCTCGCGAGCCGTTTTCTCTCGCACCGGCCGCGCAGCCGGTTACGAAATCGCTGGTCACAGCCACGTGTTGACGGCCGCGACGAGGACGGTCGCTTCGTAGCGGACGGCAGGTTTCAGGTAGCGGGTGGCCCACCGCGCGGTGCCTCTTGAGGCGGTTGATCCCGCACTCCACCGCGCGGCGCTCTCGACAGTCGGTCTTGTCGAAGTTCGGTGGACGGCCGCCGTGGGAACCGAGTTTCTCGCGGTTGCGGCGTCCCGGGTTCTTGCCCGCCGGCAACAGCGGCTCCAGGCGGGCCCACTGCGCCTCCGTCGGATCACCACGTGCCACAAAGCGAGATCATCTCACCTCAAGATCCACTTTCGATACAGGCCCTGGTCCGGGCGCCCCGCCGGAGCCGCCGGAGGCTCCGCTCACCGGGGCGGGCGGGGTCGGACGGCGAACCAGAGCGTGATGGGGGCGTCGAGGGCCACCGAGGTGCCCTTCGCCGGGTCGGTGCGGATGGCCTGACCGTCGGGGACGGTGGTGGTCTCCTGGCTGTAGACCGTGACGGCGGTGAAGTGAGCCGCCCGGAGGGCCTGTTCGGCGTCCGCGCGGGTCATGCCGACGACGTCGGGGATTCTCGCCCGGCCGTCCGAGACGCGCAGCGAGACCGTGCTGCCCAGGAGCACCTTCGCGCCGGCCACGGGGTCGGTGCCGACGACCTGGAGCGCGGGCACGCCCCGGCCCTCGACGACGTGGGGGTCGGGGGTCAGCCCGAGCGTCCTGAGCTTCGCCTCGGCGGCCGCCTGGCCGAGTCCGGCCAGATCGGGCAGCACGATCACGCGCGGTGTCGGTGTCGGCGTCGGCGTTGGCGACGAGGTCCGGGACCGGGAAGGGGACGGCGAGGGCTTTCCCGTGCCACCGCCCGTGGCGCCGCCCGCGCTTCCGCCGTCGGTCGGATGGCCGGTGGGCTGCACCGCGCCGGTGGCCGGGCCGGACGGGCCGACGCCCGCCTCCTCGTCGCGGTCCGACCCGAGGACGCGGACCGCCACCGCGGCCATGACGACCACGAGAACGAGCACGAGGACGACGACCGCCACGGGCCCGCAGCCGCCGGCGCGCCGGGACGGCGCCCGGAGCCCGGGGGGCGGCTGCTGCCCGGGCCGGGCCTGCGGCCCCGAGCGGCCGCCGTCCGGCTGCCGGGTGCGCCCGCCGTCGCCCCGGCCGTCGTTCCCGCCGTCGCCCCGGCCGTCGTTGCGACCATCGCCCCGGCCATCGTTCCCGCCGTCGCCCCGGCCGTCGTTGCGACCATCGCCCCGGCCATCGTTCCGGTCGAGATCGAGATCAGGGTCGATCCGGCCCGGGACGTCCACCGCGAACGCGGCGCAGGCGGCGCCCTGGGGGGCCGAGGTCGCGACCACCCGTAGCGCGACCCCGAATCGCGAGCTCCGGGCGCCGTGCAGCTGGCCGGCAAGGTCGGCTCCGGGCACTCCGAACCGCGAGGCGATGTCGAGACCGGTGCCGAGGCGGTCGGGCGGCAGGGTGTACCGCAGTTCCACCCGGCGGGTACGGCCGGGGGCCAGCGGTGCGTCGACCACCCGCCGGTCGAAGTCCAGCCGCCCGTCGACGGGTTCGACCGGCTCGACGTGGTAGCCGGTGGCCCGGGGGCCGGCGTTGTGGACGATCAGGTCGACCGTGACCGTGCCACCCGTCTCCCCGTACCGGCGGGGCGGCTCGCACCAGGCCTGTACACCGGCGTCCGGGCCCGCACGGAGGTCGCTGCCGCAGTGCTCGCCCGGGCAGTAGACGTCCAGCCGTTCGACGCCGTCGGTGCGGGTGCCGCACAGGCGGCAGAAGAGCGCCATGGTCCCTCCCTCGCCCCGGCCCGCCCCCCGGGGCCGTGGTCTCCGCTCCGGGGCTACCCGGTCGCCGGCCCGGAGAACCGGCGCGATCCGAACCGCGACCTCGCCGTGACCGATCGACCCCGTACCCGTCACCTGCCGCCGCTCGGGTGCCGGCGCGATTGTTCCGACGGATCGTCAATCTCGCTGTCAGATAAGGAGATTGCCGGCAGGAGCGGTCCTGGTCGGCTCAGTTCCCGGCGGCCGGGGCGGGCTGTTCGGCGTCGCCGAAGCGCGCCAGGGTCAGCGCTCCCACGATCGCGGCGGCGAACCCGGCGACGGCGAGCGGCGTCGCGTCGTGGCGGGTGCGGTCGCCGAGCAGGAGCACCCCGACGACGGCCGGGCCCAGGGTCTCGCCGAGCACCATCGCCGCCGTCGCCGCGGTGACCGAGCCGCTTTGCATGGCCCAGGTCAGCGCGGTGAAGCCGCCCAGCCCGGCGACGGCGACCGCGTACGCCGACGGCTCGCCGAGCAGCTCCGGAAGCCGCGGGTCCGGCAGTACCCGCACGGCGACGCCCACCACCCCGAACTGCAGCCCGGCCACCAGGCCCAGCAGTGGGGCGCGTCGCGTCCCGGCCAGGTGGACCACCGCCCATCCCACGGCCGTCAGGGCGACCGAGACCAGCAGGACGCCCAGGCGCAGCGGCGGATCGCCCGTGCCGCTGCCGTCGTGTCCGGCGGTGAGCGCGAGGACGCAGAGCCCGATGCAGACCGAGGCGACCCCGACCCACTCGCTGCGGCGCAGCCGGATCCGCAGCACCCGGGCCGCCCCGACGGCGGTGACGGCGAGCGCGGAGGCCAGGGTGGCCTCGACGACGTAGAGCGGCAGTCGCTCCAGCGCGACCAGCTCGGCGGCGAACCCGAGCATGTCCATGGCGACGCCCACCAGGAACGGCCACTGGCGGAACGCCCCGGCCAGTGCGGCGGCCTCGCCCGGCCGGTGGCCGACCGCGGCGCGGCGCGCGCCCACCGCCTGGAGGACGGTGGCCGAGCCGGTCAGGAGTGCGGCCAGGAGTGCCGCCAGCAGGCCGAGGGACATGGGCCGACGGTACGGATCCGGGGGCGGCCGGGTGCCCGGCTCGCCGGTCGGAGGGACTGGATCACCGCCGCCGTTCACCCGCCCGGACGCCCGGACGCCCGGATGCCCGCACGCCCCCGGTCACCCGGTCGCACCGTCATACTGCCGGTCGCGAAAGTTCTCTGACGTCACGTCGGCCGATCGGCGGGGGTCGGTCGGCGGGTCGGTTTCCGGCCCGGTGACTGGTTGTCATGCGCAGTTGGACGCCAAGTTACTTTTCGGTAATCTCGGGTCGTCCCACGGGTGAACCACCCGCCGCTTGCTGAAGGAACCTCACGTGCACCTCCCCTGGTCCCGCCGGTCCGGCCGCCTCGTGCGCTCCGCCCTGGCCGTCGCCGCAGCCACCACCCTGTTCGCCGCCGTCCCGCCCCCGTCGGCCCTCGCGGCCCCGGCGGACGGTGCCGGTGCCGGTGCCGACGGCGGGACGACCCACCTCGACGCGGTCGAGCGCGCGCTGCGCGAGGTGTCGCCCGGCCTGGAGGGCACGGTCTGGGAGCGCACCGAGGGCAACGCGCTGACCTCCGCCACCGACGATCCGGCCGGCTGGCTGCTCCAGACGCCCGGTTGCTGGGGCGACTCCGCGTGCGCCGACCGCCGGGGCACCCGCGCGCTGCTCGCCCGGATGCGGGCGGACGTCGCCGCCGCCACCCGCACGGTCGACGTCTCCACCCTCGCGCCGTTCCCCAACGGTGGCTTCCAGGACGCCCTGGTGGAGGGGCTCAAGGCCTCGGCCGCCGCCGGCCACCACCTCCAGGTGCGGATCCTGGTCGGGGCCGCGCCACTCTACAACGCGAACATCCTGCCCTCGCGCTACCGCGACGAACTGCTCGCCAAGCTCGGCCCCGCGGCCGGCTCGGTGACCCTGAACGTCGCCTCGGTGACCACCTCCCGCACGGCCCTCTCCTGGAACCACTCCAAGCTGCTGGTGGTCGACGGCCGAAGCGTGATCGCCGGTGGCATCAACGGGTGGAAGGACGACTACCTCGACACCGCCCACCCCGTCTCGGACGTCGACCTCGCCCTGACCGGGCCCGCCGCCACCTCGGCCGCGCGCTACCTGGACACCCTGTGGGCGTGGACCTGCGGCCGCACCGGCCTGTTCGACAACGCGTGGTTCGCCTCCTCCGACGGCGGTGCCTGCCGGCCCTCGACGGAACGGGACCTCAACCCCGCCGCGCCCGCCGCCGGCACCCTCCCGGTGATCGCCGTCGGCGGCCTGGGGGTCGGCGTCAAGGCCGCCGACCCCGCCTCGGCCTACCGGCCCGGCCCGGTCGCCGGGGTCGCCGAGACCCAGTGCGGCCCGCTCGCGCTGCACGACAACACCAATGCCGACCGCGACTACGAGACGGTCAACCCCGAGGAGAACGCGCTGCGCGCGCTCGTCGACAGCGCCCGCAGCCACATCGAGATCTCCCAGCAGGACATGAACGGCACCTGCCCGCCGCTGCCGCGCTACGACGCCCGGCTGTACGACCTGCTGGCCGCCAAGCTCGCCGCCGGGGTCAAGGTGCGCATCGTGGTCAGCGACCCGGCCAACCGGGGCGCGGTCGGCAGCGGGGGCTACTCGCAGATCAAGTCGCTCTCCGAGGTCTCCGACGTGTTGCGGGCCCGGCTGACCGCCCTGACCGGCGACCGGACGAAGGCCGGCGCCGCGCTGTGCGGCAACCTCCAGCTCGCCTCCTTCCGCGCGGCCCCGACCGCCACCTGGGCGGACGGGCACCCGTACGCGCTGCACCACAAGCTGGTCGCGGTCGACGGCTCGGCCTTCTACATCGGCTCGAAGAACCTCTACCCCGCCTGGCTGCAGGACTTCGGCTACCTCGTCGAGGACAAGGGCGCCGCCGCCCAGCTGGACCGCGACCTGCTCGCGCCCCAGTGGACGTACTCGCAGGCCGCCGCGACCGTGGACTGGACGAGCGGGCTCTGCCGGGCCTGATCGCCGGCCCCGGCGAGACACAGCCGGTGGCTGGGGCCGGGACGCCGTGGACCCCGAGGGGTCATCCGGGGTCCCGGCCCCCGAGGACGCCGTCGGCCGGCCGGTCCTGCGCGCGGTCCCTGGAGTGACAGGGGAGGTGGCGGTTCAGCGCGTCGCCGCAGTTGGCGGCGGCCGCGCGGCACAGCAGGGCGGTCAGACGGGTGGTGAACGGGCGGACCCGCCTTCGCAGGGCGGTCATCGCGCGGTTGTCGAGGCGTTCGACGGCGGCTGCCAGGGCCCGGGCGCCGCGTACGACGGCGGCGCAGGTCAGGACGGTGCGGTGGGCGGCGTGGTGGGAGAGTCTGCGGAACCGGTTCACACAGGTGCAACATTCCGGCCACCCGGCCGGTTCTGGTCACCGCCCCCCTTTCTGGTGGCGAACGTCCCGGCGCGCGCCCCCTTCCCGGCACCACCGCCGTGGCGCGAGCGGTGGCGCAACCGGGTGGCGCGGTGCGGCGGCGGCGCCTCGGGGCAACGGCTGACGCCCGGCCGCCGACTCAGCCCGAGACGTCGCGGGCGGTGCTGCTCCTGGCCACCAGGTTCCAGCTGATGATCCGTTCGGGATGCACCCGGAGGATCTCGTGGGCGAAGAAGTCCGGGGCCACCGGCGGGACGTCGACGGTCAGCAGCTCGGCGCGGCCGCGGATCTCCACGCCCCGGCCCCAGCCCGGCGCGGGCGCGTCCGTGTCGTCCGCGGGCGTCATGTCGTCGACGAGGAAGGAGACCCGCGGGTCGCGGGCCGCGTTCCGGTACTTCTGGCTGGTGGCCATCCGGGGCCCGCCGATGTCGATCGTGCCGTCCTCGTTGAGCCGGAAGCCCACCGGTCGGACCTGTGGCGCTCCCTGCGGGCCGGAGGTGGCCAGCCGGCCGAGCTGCTGACCGGCGAGGTAGGCGCGCTCCTCGGGGGTGAAGACCATGACTGCTGCGCTCCGTTCGGTAGGGCCGGGTAACGCGTCGACCGTAGAGGGTGAAGTGGACTTGAGGTCAAGAGCCCGTCGCGTGGGGTGAGTCCGGGCGGTGCGTGTACGGTGACCCGCCTGCTCGGCCGGGCTGTCCGGCGATCCGACGCGACTCGTCAACCCTCCTGTCTTGTCGGTTACTTGACGAACATCCAGGCTGTTCCCGGGAATCTCCGGAGGGGGTGGGTCGATGGGCCCGAAGCAAGGTCTTCGCCGTGTCTGCGTCGTCCTCGGCGTCGCCGGGACGCTGTCGCTCGGCGCGGGTGGGGTGCTGCCCGCGTCGGCGGCCGCGCCCGAGGGGGTGGTCCAGGGGGCCCGGGCGGGGAACGCCGTCCCGGGCAGCTACCTGGTCGTCCTGAAGGCGCCCGCGGACAGGAACAGCTCGGTCGCGAGCAGCGCGGCGGCCCTCGCCCGCGCCTACGGCGGGACGGTCCGGCGTACCTATGACGCGGCAGTGAACGGCTTCTCCGCCGAGCTCACCGAGCGGCAGGCGCGGCGGCTGGCCGCGGACCCGTCCGTCGCGCTGGTCTCGCAGAACCGCCGGCTGCGGGTGGACGCCGTCCAGCCCGAGCCGGGCTCCTGGGGGCTGGACCGGATCGACCAGCGCCGGAAGCCGTTCGACGACCGGTACGCCTACCCGGACTCCGGCGGGCGGGGCGTCACGGCGTACGTCGTCGACACCGGGGTGCGGATCACCCAGGAGGAGTTCGACGGGCGGGCGTCCTACGGGTACGACGCCATCGACGGCGACGGCGAGGCGGCGGACGGCCACGGGCACGGCACGCACGTGGCCGGGACGGTGGCCAGCAGCGTCTTCGGGGTCGCGAAGAACGCGCGGATCGTGGCGGTCAGGGTCCTGGACGACGACGGCTACGGCACCACCGAGCAGGTCGTCGCGGGCCTGGACTGGGTGACCAGGAACGCCGTCAAGCCGGCGGTCGTCAACCTGAGTCTCGGCAGCGAGCCGGACCCGGTCCTGGACGCGGCGGTGGCCAACTCGATCGCCACGGGCCTCACCTACACGGTGGCGGCGGGCAACGACGCCGTCGACGCCGCCGAACACTCGCCCGCCCGGGTCCCCACGGCGATCACCGTCGGGGCGACCGATGAGGACGACGCCAGGGCCTCGTTCTCCAACCACGGCCCGCTCGTGGACCTCTTCGCGCCCGGTGTGAACATCACATCGACGCAGAACTGGAGCGACTACGGCGGGTTCGGCCTCGACATGTCGGGCACGTCGATGGCGGCCCCGCACGTGGCGGGCGCCGCCGCGCTCTACCTGGCGGACCACCCGACCGCCACGCCCGCCCAGGTGGCCACCGCGCTCACCGCAGCGGCCACCACCGAGGCGGTGAGCGACGCGGGGCCCGGCTCGCCCGACCGGCTCCTCCACACCGGCACCGTCCCGATCCGGCCGCGCACCCAGTTCGCCAACCCCACCCCGGTGCCCATCGACGGCCAGGGCGTCCACGAGTCCCCGATCACCGTCTCCGGGGTGGCCGGCAAGGCACCGAAGGACCTGGAGGTCCGACTCGACATCGCCTACGCATGGCGTGGCGACCTGCGGGTCGAGCTGGTGGCGCCGAACGGCGCGGTGCTCCTGCTGCGCGAGGAGAAGATCTGGGACGGCGCCCCGGCGATCACCGGGATCTTCGGCACCGACGCCTCGGCGAGCACCGCGAACGGCCTCTGGCGGTTGCGGGTGACCGACCTCTACGGCTACTGGACCGGGACGATCGACAGCTGGGCGCTGCGGTTCTGATCGGCCGGCCCCGGCGGGTGCTCAGCCGTCCTGGAGGGCGGCCGCCTCCTCGCGGATCAGCTCGCGCAGCGCCGCCAGCCGGGGCCGGTCGTCGTCGAGCCGCCACTGCATCTCCAGCGGCAGGGTGGCCCGGCCGGTGAGCCGCACGGTGACCACCTCCTCGGTGAGGTGCCCGGTCATTGAGCGGGGGACGAGCGAGAACGCGCGGTTCTGGGAGAGCAGGTAGAGCCGTGAGCCGACGATGCGTGGCGGGCTGACCAGGACCGGCGGCTCGACGCCGCGTTCGGAGCAGAGGCCCAGGACGTGGTCGTGGTAGCGCGGATGCTGCTCCCGCGGCCAGAGCAGGAGCGGGAGGTCCCGCAGCTCGTTCAGCCGCACGGCGTCGCGCCCGGCGAGCGAGTGGCCGCGGCCGAGCGCCACCCGGACGGGCTCGTCGGCGATCGTCTCCCGCCGGTAGCCGGGCACCTCGTCCAGGAAGCGGCCCAGGCCGATGTCGGCGAACTCGGCGGCGAGCGTGGACGACACCCGACCGGTGTCGACGGAGACCTCCGCCGTCTCCAGCGCGGGCAGTTCGCGCTCGGCCCGGCTGACCACCGCGGGCAGCAGCCGGTTCATGACGCTGGGGGAGGCGACGATCCGGGCCGTCCCCATCCGCGCCTCCTCGTGCAGCCGTACCCGGGCGAGCAGGGACTCGGCCTGGGCGAGGAGCCGGGCGCTCTCGGCGGCCATCACCTCGCCCGCCGAGGTGAGGCCGACCGCCCGGCGGCGGCGGTCGAACAGCTCGACGCCGACCGCCCGCTCCAGCCGGGCGATCTCCTGGCTGACCGTCGGCTGCGAGATGTGCAGGCGCTCGGCGGCGCGGCCGAAGTGCAGACCCTCGGCGACCGCGAGGAAGACTTCGAGCTGACGCAACGTGAATCCCATAGCCGAAAGCCTATGGGAAGGCCCGGTACTCATGCTGGATCCCGATGCGAACGATCCCTAGGCTGACCGGCACGTTGCCACACCGTGGTGGCATCCCAGAGAGAGTTCGTGCTTCCATGACCGGACTGCCCATCAGCATCTCCGACGACGTCGCCCGGGCCGTCGCCGACGGGACCCCCGTCGTCGCGCTGGAGTCGACCATCTTCACGCACGGGCTGCCGCGCCCCCGCAACCTGGAGGTCGCGCTGGAGGCGGAGGAGCAGCTGCGAGCCGCCGGGGTCGTCCCGGCGACGATCGGCGTCTTCGCCGGGGTGCCCACGGTGGGGCTCGGCGCGGACCAGATCAAGGAGCTGTCCGAGTCGGACGACCTGGACAAGGCGAGCCTGCGCGACCTGCCGGTGGTCGCCGCGCTGGGCCGGCACGGCGGGACGACCGTCGCGGCCACCGCCTTCCTCGCCCACCGGGCGGGCATCCGGGTCTTCTCCACCGGCGGTCTCGGCGGCGTGCACTTCGGCGCGGCGGAGAGCTTCGACGAGTCGGCCGACATGACCACGCTGGCCGCCACGCCCGTCACCGTGATCAGCGCGGGCGTGAAGTCGATCCTGGACATCCGGGCGACCCTGGAGCGCTTCGAGACGCTCAACATCCCCGTCATCGGCTACCGGACGCGCAGGTACCCCGGCTTCTACGTCACCGACTCCGGGCACGAGATCGCCTACCGCGTCGACTCCCCCGAGGAGGCCGCGCGGGTCATCGCGGCCCGGGACGGTCTGGAACTGCCCCAGGCCGTGCTGATCGCCAACCCGGTGGACCCCGCCGAGCAACTGCCGCCCCAGGAGCTGGACGCGCTGCTGGCCAGGGCCTGGGCCGAGGCCGAGCGCCGGGGCATCACCGGCAACGCCTCGACGCCGTTCCTCCTCGACTTCATCCAGCGCGACACCCGGGGCCGCAGCCTCGACGTCAACGTCGCGGTCTACCGGGGCAACGTCCGGCTCGGCGGCCGGATCGCCACCGCCCTGGCGGCGCTGCGGAACGAGGCGTAGGCCGGTGCTCGGGGTACTCGGTGATCTCGTCGAGGACGTCGTGGTCTGGGTGGACGGGCCGCTGCGGCACGGCACCGACTCCACGGCCCGGGTCTTCCGCCGGCGCGGCGGCAGCGCGGCGAACGTCGCGGGCTTCGCCGCCGGGCAGTGGCCCGCGCGGTTCATCGGCTGTGTCGGCGACGACCCCGCGGGGGACGGCGTGGTCGCCGAACTGGCCGGCCACGGCGTCGACGTCCGGGTCGTCAGGAAGGGGCAGACGGGCAGCATCGTCGTCCTGATCGACGACGCCGGCGAGCGGACGATGCTCCCCGACCGGGGCGCCGCCACCCTGCTGGACGCCGTGCCGGACGCGTGGCTCGCCGACCTGGCCCACCTGCACGTGCCCGCCTACTCCTTCGACGGGGAGCCGATCGCCGGCACGGCGGTCGATGCCCTGCGGCGCGTGCGCCGCGCGGGCGGCACCACCTCGCTGGACGCGTCCTCGACGGGCATGCTCGGCGGGTTCGGCCGCGAGCGCTTCCTCGCCCTCGCGGCCGAGTTGACGCCCGCGCTGCTGTTCGCCAACCGGGAGGAGGCCGCCTTCCTCGGGCTCCTGGTGGACGGCCGCCCCGGACCGGCGCGGGCACGGCTGGCGGCCACGACGGTCGTCACCAAGTCCGGGGCGGCGGCGACCACCGTGGACGCGCCCGGGCGGGCCCCCTTCTCGGTGCCCGTCCCGCCGGTCGACGAGGTCCGCGACCTCACCGGCGCCGGCGACGCGTTCGCCGCCGGCTTCCTCGCCGGGTACCTGGCCGGGGTCGACCTGCGCGAGGCCACCGTGCGCGGCCACCGCTGCGCGGCGAGGGTCCTGGCCTCCCCGGGAGCGTCCTTCGGCGACCGGTGAACGCCGCGCGGCCGTCGGATGTGGGTGGCAGGGGCTAGGGTCGCCCCTGTGTCGGTCAACGTAGAACTCGCCCTCGTCGTCGACGGCCTCACCGGTCGGGAGCAGGCGTGGGAGGTGGTGCACGCCCTCGTCGCCGTGCTGCGGGACGAGCGGATCGAGGACGAGGTGCGGATCGGCGTGGGCGAGCTGGACGGCGAGTTCATCGTCTCGGGCGAGAGCGACTACCCGCTGATCATCACGCGGTTCTACGCGTGGCGGCCGGCCTTCGAGGGCTACGTCGCCGAGGCCGTCGAGAAGGTGGCGCCGAACGCTCGGGCAGCCGTCGAGTGGGGCTACCCGGACGAGCGCTGAGCGGCCGTGCCGGTCGGGCCCACGGCGCGCCACCGGACGGGCCGGCGCACCGGTCAGCCGGTCGGCCGCGCGGGACCGGCGCCCGCTTCGGGCTCCGTGCCGTCGAACGGCCGGGCCAGTTCGGCGAGTTCGGCCGGGTCGAGGACGAGGTCGGCGGCCGCGGCGGAGTCGCGGATGCTGGCGGTCCGGCGGGCGCCCGGGATCGGGACGACGGCGGGGGAGAGGGCGAGCAGCCAGGCCAGGCCGACCCGCTGGGGCGAGACGCCGCGTTCGGCGGCGATCCGGTGGAACGCGCCGGGCGCGACGGGGGCGTCCGAGGGTCCGTCGACGGCGCTGCGCGACAGTCCGCCCAGCGGACTCCACGGGAGGAAGGCCAGCCCCAGGCGCTCGCTGAGCCGCAGCTCCGGCCCGGCGGTGCGGACCGCCGGGGAGAACCGGTTCTGCACCGAGACCAGCCCGGAACCCAGGATGTCCCGCGCCGCCAGGATCTGCTCCTCGTCGACGTTCGAGATGCCCGCGGCCCGGATCTTTCCGGCGTCCATCAACTCGCGCAGGGCGCCCACCGACTCGGCCCACGGCACCCGGGGGTCGGGCTTGTGCACCTGGTAGAGGCCGATCGCCTCGACGCCCAGCCGCCGCAGCGAACCCTCGCAGGCACGCCGCAGCCGCTCCGGCCGGCCGTCGACCGTCCACGAGCCGTCGCCGGGCCGGCCGCGGCCGCCCTTGGTGGCGACCAGCACGGCCGCCCGGTCCGCAGCGGGCCGGGCCGCCAGGGCGCGGGCCACCAGCCTTTCGTTGTGGCCGAGTTCGTCGGCGTGCCAGTGGTAGGAGTCGGCGGTGTCGATGAGGGTGACACCGGCGTCGAGCGCCGCGTGCAGGGTGGCCAGGGCGGACTCCTCGTCCGGGCGGCCCTCGACCGACAGCGGCATCGCGCCCAGGCCGATCGCGCCGACGGCCGTGCCGCCGATGGTGCGCTGCCGCATCTCAGGCCTCCTGTGCGGGAAGGGCGGCCGCCTCGGCCACCGCGTCGGGCAGCCAGTCGGCCGCCGGGGAGAAGTGCAGGCCGAGCGCGACCGCGCGCCGGTTGTCCATCGGGTACCAGCGGTCGAAGGAGAACGGTGAGGCGTCCGCGCCCTCGGTGACCCGGTAGCGGGCGGTGGTGCCCAACCGGTCGGCGATCAGCTCGCAGAGCGCGACCACGTCGAGGGCGTCCGGGGAGCCGGCGTTCACCGGACCGACGGCGGTGGAGGCCGCCGACCGCACCAGCGCGGCGGCGATCTCCTCGTGGTGGACGAAGGAGGTGGGCTGCGGTCTCGCGTGCACCGCGACCGGCCGCCTGGCCGCGATCAGCTCCGTGTAGTGCGCCAGCCGGCCGGTGAAGTCCCGAGCCCCGCCACCCAGGACGTGCGCGCTGCGCACGCTCGCCCAGGAGAACGGCGGGTCCTGGGCGAGCACCGCCTCGGCCTGCCGCTTGCCCTCGGCATAGCGGGTCGCCTCGTCGGCGTGCCGGGCGAGCGCCGCCGGATCGTGCCACGGCAGCTCCGGTCGGGCCGCCGGGCCGGTCGGGTCGACGGCCTCCTCGGGCACGAGGACACCCGGCGTGGTGAGCACCAGGGGAGAGGTGGCCGGGTCGTACACCTCCATCGTCGAGGTCATCACGTACCGATCGGTGCGGCCCGCGAACACCCGGCGGGCGACGGCGGCCTGGAGGGGGGTGTAGAGCACCTGGTCGATCACCGCGTCGAAGTCCCGGCCGCCGAGCGCGGCGGCCAGCCCGGCCTCGTCGGACCGGTCGGCGCGGACGTGGTCGACACCGGGCGGCGGCGCCGTGGAGCCGCGGTTGACCAGGGTGACGCGGACACCGGAGTCCCGCAGCAGGGTGACCAGGTGCAGGCCGAAGTACCGGCTTCCGCCGATGACGCAGACGTTTCGCATGCCCTCACTCTGCTGCCGTATCGTCACCAGCGGAACTACCGACCTACTGAACGCGTCATCAGCAGAACTGTTGACTGTGGGGGCACGCGATGACCGGGGGAGCGCGATGATCGACGTCCGGAGGCTCGGCGTGCTGCAGGCGGTCGCCGAACACGGCAGCTTCAACCGGGCCGCCGCCGCCCTGCGGCTCACGCCGTCCGCGGTGTCCCAGCAGGTCGCCGCGCTGGAGCGGGGCCTGGGTACGGCGGTGGTGGAGCGCTCCACCCGGGGCGTGCGGCTCACCGAGGCGGGGCGGCTGCTGGTGGAGGCCGCCACCGCGGTCTCCGCCGAGCTGCGCCACGCCCAGGAGCAGATCGGCCGGCTGGGTGCGGCCCGGCCCCGGCTCACCCTCGCCACCTTCACCAGCGGCGGGCGGCACCTCCTGCCGGGAGCGCTGACCCGGTTCGCCGCCGACCACCCGGAGGTCGAACTGCGCATCCTGGAACGGGAGCCCGAGGACAGTCTGCCGATGGTGCGCGAGGGGGCCGCCGACCTCGCGCTCGCCTACCACTTCGACGGGCCGCTGCCGGTGCTCCCCGGCGACCGCTCCGGCCTCGCCTGGACGCCGCTGATGGACGATCCGCTCTCGGTGGTGCTGCCCGAGGGGCACCGGCTGGCCGGCCGCGAAGCCCTGGACCTCGCCGAACTGGCCGACGAGCGTTGGGTGCTGGGTTGTCTGAAGACCGAGACCTTCCTGCGCCGGTACGCGGCCGTGGCCGGCTTCGAGCTGCGGGTGGCGGGCTCCACGACCGACTACTTCTTCGCCCGCTCCCTGGTCGCGGCCGGGGTCGGGGTCTCGCTGGTGCCGTACGTCGCGCTCGACCCCGCCCTGCCCGGCACCCTGGTGGTGCCGGTGACGCCGCCCCGCCCCGCCCGGCACTTCGGGATCGCCCGCGCGCGGGGCCGCCGTCTGTCGCCGTACGCCGAGGCGCTGGCCCGGCTGCTCCGGGAGCAGGTGGCGCCGGACGGCGGGCGCGAAGCCCGGGGCTGACCGGGGGCCCGCACCGGCCCGCTGTCCGGATACGGCGCAAGTCGTTTGTCCGTCCGGCGACTTACCCGCAGGTGAAGAGTTGGATCGGGCCTTCCGGTGCGGCTCCGGCCCTGGTCACACTGTTGTCATGACCCGCACTCTACGCGCGTGGAAGACGCGCGCTGCCGCCGTCACCGCCGTCGTCCTGCTGACCCTCGCCCCCGCCGTGACCGTCACCGAGGCCCACGCCGCCGTGAGCGGCTCGGTGTGCCTCTCCGCACTGCCGCCCGAGGCCGACGACACCCTCGACCTCATCGCGAGCGACGGCCCGTTCCCCTACTCCCAGGACGGCGTCGTCTTCCAGAACCGGGAGCGCGTCCTGCCGAGCAGGACGGCCGGCTACTACCACGAGTACACCGTCGTCACGCCCGGCTCCCCCACCCGCGGCGCCCGCCGGATCGTCACCGGCCAGGCGGACCAGGAGGACTACTACACCGGCGACCACTACGCGACCTTCCGCCTGATCAAGTTCACCTGCTGACGGCCACGCCCTGACCGTGCCGGCCCGGTGACCGCTCCGGTCACGCCCCGGCCGCCCTGACCGCCCCGACCGCCGGGCGCCGGCCCCGACGAGCCCGTCGGGGCCGCCGCCGTGCCCGGGCGCCGGCCCCGGCTGCTCGCCGCGTTCGAGCGCCCGCCGGCCCGGTCGCCCGGTCGCCGTCCAGGAAGCGGGGAGAGCAGCGCCGGAGGTCGGAGGTCAGAAACCGGCGGGCAGGCCGAGCCGGTCGGCGAAGAAGGCGAGCAGGTCGGCGAAGAGGGCGGTGCGGCGCGAGGCGGCCCGGGCGCCGTGGCCCGCGCCGCGTTCCAGCCGGAACAGGACGGGGTGCCCGCTGCCGGTCGCGGCCTGGAGGGCGGCCGCCATCTTGCGGGCGTGCAACGGGTCCACCCGGCTGTCGCCGTCGAAGACGGCGAACAGGACGGCGGGGTACCCGGTGCCGGCGCGGACGTGGTGGTAGGGGGAGTAGGAGAGCAGCCGGGCGAGCTGCTCCGGATCCGAGGCCGTGCCGTACTCGCCGGTCCAGCTCGGCCCGAGGCCGGAGAGCTCGTAGCGTGCCATGTCGAGCAGGGGCGCCATGCAGACCACGGCCGCGAAGCTCGCGGGCCGCTGGGTGAGGGCGGCGCCCACCAGCAGACCGCCGTTGGAGGCCCCCCAGATGCCGAGCTGCCCGGCGGTGGTCCAGCCGGCCGCGACGAGGTGGTCGGCGGCGGCGTGGAAGTCGTCGAAGGTGTTCTGCTTCCGGTCCAGCATCCCGGCGCGGTGCCACTCCTCGCCCTCCTCGCCGCCGCCGCGCAGACCGGCGACCGCGTAGACCCCGCCGGCCCGGACCCACGCGATGGCCTCCGGCGCGTAGCCGGGGGTCAGCGACTGGCCGAAGCCGCCGTAGCCGGTGAGGATCGCCGGGCGGGGGCGGTCCGGGGCGTCGTGCCGGGCGAGGAGGAACATCCGGACGGTGGTGCCGTCCCGGGAGGTGTAGGTGACCTGACTGGTCACCAGGTCGCCCGCCGGGGCGTCGGCCGGTTCGGGCGCGGCGGCCCCGGGGACGGGCCAGGCGTCCACCGCACCGGTGCGCGCGTCGTAGCAGAGCACCGTCGGGGGAGTGGTGAAGCCGGTGTGGACGAACCAGGCCCGGTGGGCGTCGGTGGCGGCGACCCGGACCTTGCCGACCGTGCCCAGCGGGGGGACGGGCACGGAGCCGAGCAGCCGGCCGTCGGCCAGGTCGTGCACGGTGATCTCGCCGACCGCGTGCCGGGTGCGGACCACGAGGGCGAGCGGCCGGGCCGGGTCGGGGCCGTCGAGGACCGCGAAGTCCTCCAGGACGGCCTGCGGGTCCTCCGGGATCAGTTCGGTCCAGGTGCCGGGGGTGGGGGCGCCGGGGGTCGTGACGACGACGCGCCCCCGGGGTGCGTGCAGGTCGGTGGTGAGGTAGCAGCGGCCGTCCGGCGGGGTGCCGGGGCGGATGTGCGGCTGCGACCGGGCGTCGACGCCCTCCTGCAGGGCCCGCAGCCGGGGTCGGCCCGGCAGGTCCTCGGTCAGGTCGGCGATCCAGAGGTCCCTACGGGGAACGGCGCCGGCCGCGGCGCCCACGACCAGCCAGCGGCCGTCCGCGCTGATCCGTACGGTGTAGTGCTGGGTCTTCGCCCGGCCGGCACCGAAGACCAGCGCGTCCTGTTCGGGGTCGGTGCCGACCAGGTGCAGCCGGACCCGGCGGTGGTACTGGCCCTCGCCCGGGTTGAGCGCGGGGTGCAGCCGGCGGACGTAGTAGAAGCCGCTGCCGTCCGGCAGCCAGGCGACGGTGCTCCGGCGGACCCGGTCGATCGGACCGTCCAGGAGCCGGCCGGTGTCGACGTCCAGGACGAGCAGGGCGGCGTTCTCGGTGCCGCCGGACGCCAGCTGGTAGGCGAGCCGGCGGCCGTCCCAGGAGGGCTCCCACTCCTCCAGGGTGGTGCCGCCGGTCGGGTCGACCAGCGCCGGATCGACCAGGACGCGGACCGCGCCGGAGGGTTCGAGGACGACGAGTTCGGGGTGTTCGGCGCCGGGGCGCGACCGGGTGAGGAACAGCCGCCCGCCGGCCGGGCGGGGGGCGGAGCGCGCGCCGAGCCGTTCGGACAGCTCGGTGAGCCGGGCCTCGGCGCTCGCGCGGGTCCGCCAGCCGTCGGCGGCGGCGCGGTAGCGGGCGTCCTGCTTCTCCGTCCACTCCAGGACGGCCGGATCGTCGGCGTCCTCCAGCCAGCGGTAGGGGTCGGGCGGCAGGAGGCCGTCAGTCATCGGAGCTTCTCCCGGGGTCGGTACCGGCGGGTGCGGCGGCGGGTGCGGGTGCGGGTGCGGCGGGTTCGGTGGCGTCGGTGGGTGTGGCGCCGGGCGGGGCGGCGTGCGCGACGACGGCCGGTTCCACCGAGTGCTCCGCCGCCGCGACCGCTCCCGTGGCGGCCCCCGTGGCGGTCCCGTCCCGAGGCCCGTCCCCGTCCCCGTCTCCGTCCCTGTCCCCGGCCCCGAGCCGGCGGGTGGCGCGCAGCGGGATCCAGCCGCCCGCGGTGACCGCGGCCGTCAGCACCGCGAGCACCGCCCAGGTGCCGGCGCCGCCGAGCCCCTGCAGCAGCGCGCCGGCCGCGACCGGTCCCAGCGCGGCCAGACCGCTGAGCAGCAGGCCGGTGGCGGCGCTCACCCGGCCGATCAGGTGCCGGGGGGTCTGCCCGAACAGGGCCTGCCCGACCACCACGCCGGCCGCCGGCGAGAGCGTCATCAGCAGGGTCAGCAGGGCGGCGACCACTCCTGGTTGGAAGGTCAGCGTGAACACCGCCAGCACCGCGGTCCAGCCCACGCCGATGCCGAGCAGGATGGCCGGCACGCTCAGCCGTTTGACGAGCCACGGGGCCAGCAGGGAGCCGACGACGCCGCCGATGCCGGCGCAGGACAGCACGGGCCCGATCACCCAGCCGGACGCCCCGTTGGCCTGCAGTTCCAGGATGACGATCACATCGATGGCGGCCGCGACCAGATTGATGACGGCCGCGTACACCAGGATGACGAACAGCTCCCGCTGCCGTACCAGCCAGCGGATCCCCGCCGTCAGCCCGCGGTCCTCGGCGCGCGGCTCCGCGGCCGTGGGGCGCACGGTGATCCGCCAGATCAGGGCGGCCGAGACGGCGTAGGAGAGCGCGTCGACGGCGAACGGCAGCATCCGGTCAGCCGCGAACAGGACGCCGCCGAGCGCCGGCCCGGCCAGGCTGACCGCGGCCTGGAGGGCCTGGCCCATGCCGAGCGCGTCGGCGAGGTCCTCCTTGGCGACGACGTCACGGGTGAGGACGGTGTTGGCGGGCCCGAACAGCGCGGTGGCGATGCCCTCCACCGCGGCCACCCCCAGCAGTTGGGCGTAGGACGGTGATCCCCAGAGGGCGACCAGCGGGATGGTGGCCACCGCCACCAGGCGCACCAGGTCGGTCGTCAGCATGACCCGGCGCCGGTTCCAGCGGTCGACCAGGCTGCCCGCCGGGAGGCGGAAGCCGAGCCTGGTCACCAGGGCGACCGTGGCGACCGCTCCGGCCTGGGCCGCGTTGCCGCCCAGGCTCAGCACCAGCAGCGGGTAGGCGATCGTCGACATGGCCGAGCCGAGCGCCGAGGTGAGGTCGGCGAGAAAGGACCGCCGGAAGTCGCGGTTGGTGCGCAGCACGGCTGCCAGCACTGTCCCTCCCTCCCCGGCTACAACCGGCCGGTGGCGTGCAGGTGGTCGAGGATCCGCGCGTCGACGTTGTCCTGGAAGCGCGTCATGACCTCGGTGTCGGCCTGCTCGTACTCGTAGCCGCAGGTCACCCAGCGGTCCGGCACCGCGCCCGTCTCCAGGTAGCCGTGGTCGACGTGCCCGACCTCGAAGCCCGGCTTGCCGGCCGACTGCCAGCTGCTGAACAGCGTGCCGTCGGCGTTGACCACGGCGCCCTCGCGCCCGCCGGGGATCGAGCAGATCTGGCAGGTCGTCCGCATGCTCGGCTTGGCGAACCGGTAGCCGCGTTCGAGCGCCTCGACGGCCCACTCGACGAAGTGGTCCTCCACCTGCCGGGCCCGGGCGAGGTCGTTGCGGTACCCGATCCCGGAGTCGCCGACCCAGGCGTAGGTGAACGTGCACCGGGCCGGGTCGACCTTGCCGTCGAGCTGGCCGAAGAGCGCGCCGATCCGGTCGACGTTGTGGTGGGAGACGTTCACCCGGAAGTTCCAGGACAACCGGGTGGCCTCGGTGGCCGCCGCCACGTTGGTGACGATGGCGTCGAAGGTGCCCCCGCCGGTGTGGGTGACCCGGGTCGCGTCGTGGTCCTCCCGGCTGCCGTCGAAGGTGATCTGCACGGCGCGCAGCCCGGCGGCGCCGAGCTGGACGGCCCGTCGGCCGGTCAGCAGCACGCCGTTGGTGGTCATGGCGGCGGTGCCGAGCCCCAGGGGCGCGCAGCGCTCCAGCAGTTCCAGGCAGCCGCGCGGGTTGAGCAGCGGTTCGCCGCCGAACAGCAGCAGGTAGAGCCGGTCCAGGCCGGCCTGCGCCATCCGCTCGCCGGTGAACTCGACGATCCGGTCGATGGTCCGGGTGTTCAGCCGTCGCAGGTTGATCCGGGGCGGGCGGTGGCCGCCCTTCGGGTCCTGGCCGGTGTTCTGGAAGCAGTAGCCGCAGCCGAGGTTGCAGGCCGTACTGGTCAGCACCGTCAGCGCGAAGGACTTCGCGGTGCGCTCCCGGTAGGCGCCCGCGTCGCGCAGGAACTCGTCGATGTCCGGGCGCAGCCGACCGTCGGCCGTGACGTGCTCCGGTTTGAGCAGCGTCCACGTCCGGTTGCCGATGAACCACCAGCCGCGGTCGCTCCTGATCAGGCGGGGCGCGTCCACCTCGTCCAGCCGGGTGCCGATCATTGCTCTCCCTGGGTCGACGGGCACGGCCGCCGTCGGCGGACCCTGACAGCGCGAGGCTAGGCAGTCGTGGTTTGCCGTCGGTATGCGACAGGTTGACGGGCAGCTTCCGGCCCGGCCCGGTCGGCCGAGGCCTGCGGCGGGGGCATACCGGACGTAAACCGAACCCCAACTGGCCGCTCCTAAGCTCACGGAGACGACCAGACTGCCTGACCTACGTCATGGAAGAGGGCTGATCGACGTGCCCGAGCCGACCCCCGCCGAACCACCGGCCGACCTGCATGCCGCGTACCCGGGTGCCGCGCCGAACCGCCCGGCCGACGACGACGAACCCGAGGTCGTCCTGCACTCCGCCGACGGGGACGACGGTGAAACCCCTTGGTGCATCGGCGACATGACGGCGTACTGACCGGAGGGCCCCACGATGAGCTGCCCGTCCTGCGCCACGGACCTCCCCCCGGACGCGCGATTCTGCGCCCGGTGCGGCACCCCCGCCACGGCCCCGACGCCGGCGGCCGAGGAGCGCAGGGTCGTCACCGTACTGTTCTGCGACCTCGTCGGGTCGACCGAGCTGTCCGGCAAGCTCGACGTCGAGGTGCTCCGGTCGATCCTGCTGCGCTACTACGAGCTGATGGAGCGCCGGATCGGCGCCCACGGCGGAGTCGTGGAGAAGTTCATCGGCGACGCCGTGATGGCCGTCTTCGGACTCACCGCGACCCACGAGGACGACGCGCGTCGGGCGCTGGAGACGGCCGTGGACATGCTGGCCGCGCTCGGCGATCTCAACACCCAGCTGGAGCGCGACCA
This sequence comes from Kitasatospora sp. NPDC050463, assembly GCF_040655255.1. Lineage (NCBI taxonomy): Bacteria > Bacillati > Actinomycetota > Actinomycetes > Kitasatosporales > Streptomycetaceae > Kitasatospora > Kitasatospora sp. NPDC050463. The sequence continues at coordinate 18,533 of NZ_JBFAJO010000076.1, read as the reverse complement.
CCGGGTCCGGCTCGGTGCCCGGATCGGAGTGCACACCGGGGAGGTGGTCACCACGGCCGACCCGGCCAGGCGGCAGGCACTGGTCTCCGGCGAGGTCGTCAACGTCGCCGCCCGGCTGGAGCAGGCGGCGGGCCCCGGCGAGATCCTGCTCAGCGCGCAGACCTGGCGGGCCTGCGGATCCGGGCTGACCGTCGCCGAGGCCGGACCGGTCCGTCTGAAGGGAGTGGCCGGGCCGATCGAGGCCGGCCGCCTGCTGGGCCTCTCGGAACCCGAGCGCGCGCCCCGCTCCGACGTGCCGTTCGTCGGCCGGGAGCGCTACCTGAGCGAACTCGACCTGGCCTGGCGGCGGGTGACCGAGGAGGGCGACGTCCACGTCCTCACCCTGCTGGGGGAGGCGGGCATCGGCAAGACCCGCCTGGTCGACGAATGGCTGCGGCGCTCGGCCCCGGCCGTCGAGGCGGTCGGCGCGGGCCGCTGCCGGGCGGCCGGCACCGGCGGCTCGCTGCACGCGCTGGCCGAGTGCGTGGCCCCGCTCGCCGAGGAGGCCGGGCGGCACGCGCTCGACGGGTCGGCCACCGCCGCCGCGCTGGCGCTGCTCCGCACCGGGCTGCTGCTGGACGGCACGCCGGCCCCCTCCGAGGACGACACCTGCGCGGCGGTCGCCCACGTGCTCACCGTGCGCACCGGCGAACACCCGATGCTGCTCGTCGTCGACGACCTCCACTGGGCGGACCAGCCGTTCCTCGCCCTGCTCGACCGGCTGGTGGAGGACCTGCGCCGACTGCCGATCCTGGTGCTCTGCCTGGCCCGGCCCGAGCTGATGGACTCCTGCCCCACCTGGGGAACGGGCCGGGCGAACTCGACGACGGTGACCGTCACCGGCCTCTCCGGCGCGGACTCCGCCGTCCTCGCGGCCCACCTGGTCGACCTCGCCCTGCACACCTCGGCGGCCACCGAGCAGATCGTGGCCCAGGCCGACGGCAACCCGCTCTACCTCGAACAGCTCGCCGCGACGGTCGAGGAGGCGGGCGGCGCCGAGGGCCTGCCGCCCAATCTGCACGCGCTGCTCGCCGCCCGGATCGACCGGCTGGACGAGACGGACCGGACGGTGCTGCGCCACGCCTCCGTGGTGGGGCGCGAGTTCGACGCCGAGGACCTGGACGCCCTGGCCGGCGAGCCCGGGCCGCCGGCCGCGAGCGGCACGGTGCTCCGCACCCTGACCCGGCGCGGTCTGGTGAAGCCGATGCGTCGCCCGTTCGGTGCCAGTGCCGCCTACTGCTTCGTCAACGGCGTGACCCAGCGGGTCGCCTACGAGGGGCTGACCAAGGTCCGGCGCGGCGAGCTCCACGAGCGCTACGCCGAACACCTGCTGCGGGCCGGGCGCCCGGACGCGCTGATCGGCACCCACCTGGAGCAGGCCTACCGCTACCGCAGCGCGGTCGGCCGCCGCACCGAACGCGACCCGCTGCTGCGCCGGCGGGCGCTGCGGCACCTGGCCCGGGCCGGGGCCGGCGCGCTCGGCCGGGTGGACCTGCCCTGGGCGCTGACCCTCCTGCAGCGTGCCGCCGACCTCGCCGACCCGGGGGACCAGGGCCGGCCCGAGGTGCTGCAACGGCTGGGCGAGGTCCTGCTGGCGCTCGGCCGCTCCACCGAGGCGCGCGAGGTGCTGGTCCGCGCCGTGGCGGAGGCCGACGAGCACGGGGCGACGGGGACGGCCGCCCACGCCCGGCTGCACCTCGCCGCGTGCCGGCACGACGACGCCGCCCTGGAACAGGCGGCCGTCGACGGCCTGGCGGTCTTCCGGGTCTGCGGCGACGAACTGGGGCTGGCCCGCAGCCGCCTGGTACTCGCCGGGTCCTGCCAGCGCCGCGGGCGGCACGGCGAGGCGGTGGCGGCGCTCGGCCACGCCCTGACGCACTCGCTCGCCGCGGCGGCCGACCGGGAGCTCGCCAACACCCTGGGCGCGATGGGACTCTCCCTCTGGCACGGCCCGGAGCCGGCGCCGTCCGCCGCCGCCCGGTGCGAGGCCCTGCTGGCCACGTACGGCGCCGACCGGCTGGCCGTGCAGGTCACGCTCGGGTTCCCGCTCACCGTGCTGCACGCCCTCCAGGGCCGGTCCGAGCGGGCGGCCGAGTCCCTGGCCGCCGTCCGGCGTGCGATGGCGGCGCTCGCCTACGGCGAGGGCGCGGTGTTCGGGCCGCTGCTCGACGGGACGCTCGCCGCGCTGGCGGGCCGGCCGGAGCAGGCCCAGGCCGCCCTGCGCGAGGCGCTGGAGGCGGCCCGGGCGCTGCGCGCCGGCGGGCTGGTCCGCACCACCGCGCTCGAACTGGCCCGCGTCCAGCTGGCGGCGGGGCAGTGGCGCCAGGCCGCCGACCTGGTGGAGGACCTGGCCGTCGCCGACGGGCATCCGGTGGTGCAGGCCAACCGCTACGGCGTCCAGGCCAGGATCCGGGCACTCGGCGGCGAGCACGCGCAGGCGCTGGCACTGGCCCGCCGGGCCGTGCTGCTGGCCCACCGCACCGACTCCCCGGCCGACCAGGCCACCGCCTGCCTCGACCTGGCGTACACCGGCGCCCTGGTCGGGCGGCCGCTCCAGGCCCGGGCGGCGCTGCGGGCGGCGCGGCGCCGCTTCGAGGCGAAGGGGCACCTCGTCGGCGTGGCCCGCACCAGGCTGCTGACGGAGGAGCTGGGCCTGGCCGAAGAGCCGGGGCCGACGGGCGGGCGGACCGCCCCACCCCGCGCCGAAGCCTCACCCGTAGTGACCCCCACCCCGCCCGTAGTGAGCCCGGCCCCGAGCCAACCCCGCCCCGAGCCGAAGGGCCGCGCCGGTGCCGAAAGGGAGAAGGGACGGAGCGACGAAGGAGCGACGGAGCGCCGACCGTCGGCACCGGATCAAGCGGCCCGGAGGCGAGCGGGCGACGAAACGGAGCGCCGACCGTCGGCACCGGATCAAGCGGCCCGGAGGCGAGCGGGCGACAACACAGCCCGGGGCGAGCGATGACCACCACCACGCCCTCCGGTCGGGCCGCGGCCCGCGCCGCCGCGCTGACCTGGAACCTGCTCGACCGCCGCCCCGCCGACATCCCGGTCGCCACTTCCGAGACGGTGCCCGTCACGCCCGAGTGGGCGTACGGCGGAGCGGACGGCGCCGGCGTCCGGGTCTGCGTCGTCGACAGCGGCGTCGAGGCGGGCCATCCGCTGGTCGGCGAGGTGGTCGGCTCGCACGCGGTCGTCGGGCGGGACGGCGGTCTGACGGTGGAGGAGGTGGCACCGGCGGACACCTGCGGCCACGGCACGGCCTGCGCCAGCATCGTCCGGCGGGTGGCTCCCGGCTGCGAGCTGCACAGCGTCCGGATCCTGGGCGAGAACGGCGGCGGGACGGGCGCCGCCCTGCTCGCCGGGCTGAGCTGGGCCATCGAGCAGCGGTTCGACGTGATCAACCTGAGTCTGTCGACCTCGCGCCCGCAGTTCAGCCAGGTGCTGCGGGAGATGGCCGACGACGCCTACTTCAATCGCTCGGTGATCGTCGCCTCGGCGCACAACTCCCGGATCGAGAGCTTCCCCTGGCGGTTCTCCTCGGTGATCTCGGTCGGCAGCCACGCCGAGGACGACTCGGACCTCGTGCTCTACAACCCGGACCCGCCGGTGGAGTTCTTCGCCCGGGGGCAGGCGGTGCAGGTCGCCGGGCCGAACGGCAGCACGACCCGCAACACCGGCAACAGTTTCGCGGCGCCGCACGTCACCGGACTGAGCGCGCTCATCCTCGGCAAGCACCCTCGTCTGACGACCTTCGAGCTGAAGACGATCCTCTACCTGACGGCAGCCAACGTGCGGGGAGTGTGAGATCCATGGACCATCCGGCGGACTCCACGGCGATGATCGCGGCGATCTCGGGCGCCCTGGCCGATCCCGGCCCGGACGACCGCGAGTTGCTGGCCTCCATCGTGCGGGTGGCGCGTGAGATCTTCGGCGCCGCCGCGAGCTCGATCTTCCTCTTCGACCGGGAGGAGGACCAGCTGGTCTTCGAGGCCGTCTCCGGGGAGGGCGAGGACTTCCTGGTCGGGACGAGGTTCCCGGCGCACCGGGGGATCGCCGGCTGGGTCGCCGACACCGGTGAACCGGTGACGGTGGACGACCTGCGGGGCAGCGCGATGTTCGCGCAGGACCTGGCGGAGCGGACCCGCTACGTGCCGGACGCGATTATGGCGGCCCCGGTCGTCCACCGGGACGAGATCCTGGGCGTCATCCAGGTGCTCGACCCGCACCCGCAGTCCCGCTCCAGTCTGGCCGACCTGGACCTGCTGGCGGCCTTCGCCGGCCAGGCCGGGCTCGCCCTGCACGGCCTGGTCCGCAGCCGGGCGGCCCGCAGCGCGCTGGCGCTCGGCGGCGCGGAGTTCGAGCGGCTGGCCGGCATCGTCCGGGTCCTCGGTGAGCTGGCGCCCGAGCAGCGGGCGAGCGGGTTGCGGCTGGTCGAGTCCCTGCACGAGGTGCTCGCCGCCATGGCGCGCTGACCGGCCGGCGGGCGGCCGGTCACCCCCGCCGGCCTCCACCCGCCACCCGCCGGTCGCCCCCCGTCGCCCGCTGGCCTCCACCCGCCGGTCGCCGGTCGCCCCCCGTCGCCGTCGGTCGCGCTTCGGAGCGTCAGCAGCCGCCCGGCAGCGGACTGCGGTGCAGGGCGGCGGCGTACCGGTGGGCCAGCCTCGGCATGCGGTAGCGGACGGCATGGGCCCGCACCTCGTCGCCTTCGGCCACCGCGACCAGATGGGCCTCGATGAGCTCCTCGACGATCCGCTCTGCCGGCTCCGCCAGACCGCCCAGCGCCGCCAGCAGGACCGTCTGGTCGAAGGCCGGTCCCGGCAGCGCACCGAGGGCGCCCAGCGCCGCCTGCTGCCGCGGGGGCAGCGCCCGGTGGAACCTGCGGTAGCCGTCCTGGACGGAGGATCCGCCCACCGAGAGCTCATGGGGGCAGGCCGGCTGCCGTCCCAGCTGGTCCGCGTACTCGCGCAGTGAGAGGTGGCGCAGCGCGGTCAGCTTGGCGGCCAGCGCGCGGACGACCAGTGGCGAGAGCCCGTACGCGTCCTGAAGCCGGTGCAGCGTCCGGTCCGCGTCCACGAGCCGCTGCTCGCCGAGCACGCGCACCAGGAGCTCCCGGGCCTCGCCGGGGGTGAACTCGTCGAGTTCGATGCGGTGGACGCACTCCAGGCCGCTGAGCCGGTGCGCCGAGGTGACCAGCGTGCGGCTCGGCCCGCGGCCCGGCAGCAGCCGGCGGACCTGGGACTCGCCGGTCGCGCCGTCGAGGACGAGGAGGACCTGCCGGTCGGCGATCCAGGACCGCCACAGCGCCAGCGCCGCGGTCTCCTCCCGGGGCGGGGTGGTGTGCAGACCTGTGCTGCGCAGCAGCTCGGTCAGCACCTCGTGCCAGTCGCGGGGGGTGCCGTCGGGGTGTCCCAGCGGGACGAAGACCTGACCGTCCGCGAAGCGGTCGGCGACGCGGTGGCCGACATGGACGGCCAGCGCCGTGGTGCCGACGCCCGGCGGGCCCGAGACCGCCGCGACGTCGGTACATCGGGCACCGCCGGTGAGGACCGCCTCCGCGGCCTCGACCTCCTCCCGGCGGCCGACGAAGTCCGCCAGGTCGCGGGGGAGTTGTGAGGGTCTGGCGCGCTCGCGCGGGCGGTCGCCGCCCGGCCGGCCCGCTCCCTCGCCGGCCAGGATCGCCCGGTAGGTCCGCTGGAGCACGGGGCTGGGGTCGAGGCCGAGCTCCCGGGCGATGAACTGCCGGTGGCTCTCGAAGCAGGCGAGCGCCTGCCGCCGGCCGCCGACCTGGTCGAGCGCGGTCATGTGCAGCACGATCAGCCGCTCCCGGAACGGGTGCCGAAGGGCCAACTCGCCCAGCCGGTCCAGCAGTCCGAGCGCCCGGCCGGACTCGACCTCCAACTCGGCCCAGTCCTCGTACACGGCGAGGAACCGGTCGGCGAGCCGCTCCGACTCGCGGGCGGCGAACGGGCTGCCGAGCAGGTCGACCAGCGGCCGGTCCCGCCAGAGCCGGACCGCCTCCCCGAACAGCGCCGACGCGGCGGCCGGGTCGCCCTCCCGCTGCGCCTGCCGCCCGGCCGTCGCGAGTTCGTCGAACCGCAGCAGGTCCGACTCCTCGGACGTCACCGTGAGCGTGTAGCCGTACGGCACGTGGCCGATCCGGTCCCGCAGGACCTTGCGCAGGGCGGAGACGTACACCTGCAGGTTCTTGCGCGCCGTCCGTGGCTGGTCGCCGTCCCAGAGCGCGTCGATGAGCTGGTCGACCGACAGGACGGTGTTCGCCCGGCTCAGTAGTGCGGCCAGGAGCAATCGCTGTTTGTACGGGCCGAGTTCGAGCAGGGTGTCGCCGGACCGGACCTGCAGTGGTCCGAGGACGGTGAAACGCAGCGGTCCTGTCGCGCCGGTGTTCCCGGTCAAATGGCCCCTCCCCCAGAGTGCGCCACGCCATGGGCACAGTTCGGGCCGGCCCGATCGGGGCCGGTCGCCGTCGTCTGTGCTCCGACGGGTAGCTTCGCCGAGAAGAGGATGCCTGGCAAGGACGCGGTGAGCGATTGGTGAACAGTGGCACCGGAATGCCGGGAGGGGCGGGACAAGCTGCCAGGAAGCCCCGCACATACCGGAGTTCAACCGCCGGCTCCTAGCGTCGCACTGTGACGTCGGCCGACGTCCGAGCGCGAGCGAGAGGAGATCCGAATGTCCGACGAGGTGCAGGCACACAGCGTGGGCGGCGACGACGAGGACCTGGCCGGGTGCGGGATCCAGTTCAACGCCAGTGCCGTGGACGACGAGGTGCAGGCCCACAGCGTGGGTGACGAGGACGAGGACCTCGCGGGCTGCGGGATCCAGTTCAACGCCAGCGCCGCCGACGGCCCCGCCGGCGTCTAGGTCCGGACCGGACCCGGCCCGACGCTTCGTCAACGGCCGACTCGCCGCCGGACCGGACGGTCCCGGCGGGGGCGGCCGGGCCGGCCTGTGCGGGTGCACCCGCACAGGCCGGTCGCCGCCTTCCCGCCCCGGCACCCGATCACCCTGTGAGGCCCTCGTGGACAGCCTGCTCCGGCTCGTGGACGACCTCCCGACACTTCGAACCGCCTGGGAGCGCGAGCCCTTCGTCAGTACCGGCCTGGGCGACTTCGGTGACGTGTTCTCGCTGGAGAGCGCCGAGCGGCTGATCCACAGCAGCCTTCCGATGACCGCGGTGCGGCTCTTCCGCGACGGCCGACTGCTGCCCCCTGAACGTGTCCTGCGCAACCGGGGGAGCAACCCGAGGAGCCGTGAGAAGCTCGCCGACGGCACCAAGGTCGCCGACCTGGTGGCCGACGGCGCGACCCTGACCCTGGAGGAGCTCCAGAACCACAGCCCGGAGGTGGCGCGCTTCGCCGCCGCCGTGGCCCGCGAGACCGGCTACGAGGCGGACTGCACCGCTTTCCTGACGCCACCGCGGGCGCGCGGCGCCGCCCCGCACTTCGACCTGGTGGGGATCTTCCTTCGGCAGCTCCACGGCTCCAAGCGCTGGCGGGTGAGCGCCCCCGTGCGGCGGCTGCCGAGCCGCGCCCGCGCGGTGGACCCGTCGGAGGTCGGCGAGCCGGTGCTCGACGTCGTCCTCAAGGAGGGCGAGTGCCTCTACCTGCCGCGCGGTTTCGTACACGTCGGCGACACCACCGACGAGCCCTCCCTGCACCTGTCGATCGGGCTGCGCGGCGTCACCTGGGAGCGGGTCCTGCGCAGCCTGCTGGCCGGCGCCGCCGAGCGGTTCGAGCCGCTGCGCGAGGTCCTGCCGCCGGCCTTCTCGGACCTCGACCGGGCCGCCCTCTACCGCGAACGCGTCGAGCTGCTGGCGAAGCACCTGGCGGACGTCGAGTGGTCCAGGGTCTCGCTGGACATGCTGCGGGCCGAGCAGCCCTCGGCGGCGCCGGCGCCGGGCAGCCTGGCGGCCTCGCTGCTGCGCCCCGCCGCCGCCGACGACGGGGCGGCGCGGCCGGACCCGGAGCACCCCTGAGCGTGGCCCGCTCGGAGTGCGGCACTCGGTTCGTGGCCGCGGCGCACATCCACCTGACAGCGGACGGCGGGCGCGCGATCGTCGTGGCGGAATGGACGGATGCCGCCTCGCACGACGCGGCCGCCACCACCGCCGCCACCGACGCCCCTGGCTTCAAGCGGTACACGCTCCACCACTCGTTGCTGAACGGCGGCGCCCAGGGGGCGTCCGGCGGGGCATGAACGCCCCGCCGCGCACGACGGCCGCACCTGCCGCCCAGGCGGTCGGAGCGGCAGGTGCGAACCGGTCGGGGAGGGCGTCCGGTGTGGTCGTGAGCCGGTTCACGTAGCGGTCGATGCCCTCGGCGAGGGCGATGGCTTGGCGCCGGTTGAACGGGAGAGCTCACCGGTGGTACCGGAGGTCGTGCTCTGGCGGAGGCGGGCCAGCAAGTGGGCGTCGAGGAAGCCCCGCTCGGAGGCGGGGTCGTGGAGCAGCCGGGCGAACGTGGCGAACCCGGCCCCGGCCAGCAGCTCGGCGAACCGGTCCGCCGGCCAGCTGTAGGCAGGCGTCACCTTGTGATCGAAGCGGACCGGCTCGGGCCCGTCGGTCGCGAAGAACGAGACCAGGAGCAGGCCACCCGGTGCCAGGACGCGCGCCTGCTCGGCGAGCAGCGCGGGGAGTTCCCCGGGAGGGGTGTGGATCATCGAGTAGTGGGCCAGCACGCCGCCGAGCGCGCCGTCCTCGACTGGCAGAGCCTCCATCCGCGCCTCGTCGAACTGCAGCGCCGGATGGGCCCGCCGGGCGTGGTCGACCATGGCTGGGGAGAGGTCGAGCCCGAAGGCATCCAGCCCCAGGTCGTGCAGCATGGCCGTCAGATGTCCGGGCCCGCAGCCGACGTCGGCCGCCCGCGGGTTCCCCGTCCCGCGCACCAGCTCGGCGAAGGTGCCGACCATGTTCCGCGAGAACGGCTGCTTCTCCAACCGATTGGCGAACATCGACGCATACAGCTCGACGACCCCGTCGTAGGCCGCCCTGGTCTCATCCTGGTGCTCCACCACGGGAAGGAAGTTAACACCCCGTTCGCAGTTGTTCTCCGGCGCGGTGCCGAGTCCCGCCCCCCAGTCGTCGCGGACGCCGCCCTCGGCTATCACGACAGGACCACCACCCGGCTCCTCGACGGGACCGGTGGGACCTGGAGCCGATACACCGCCGGCCGCCACAGCCGGTCACCAACGGGGCGGCCTTCTCGGGGAACCGGCGACAGTTGATCGGGCGATCACACCGGTACGAGACCCCGCTCAGCCGAACGGTGTGCGGTGGAGCGATATCAGCAGGCGCCAGGTGCGGGCGGCGAGTTCGTCGGCGGTGGCCGGGACGAGGCCGTGCAGCCAGTCCGCGAGCAGCGCCGTGAAGGTCGCGGCGACGGCGGTGGCGACCAGCTCGGCGTGCGGCGCGCCGACCAGTTCCCGCTCGTTGCGGCTGCGCTCGCGGAGTTCGCGGTGCAGCAGATCGCCCAGGGGGCCGCTGCCGCCGGGCAGCAGCAGCGAGCGGTAGACGGCGGCGTGCTGCTCCACGTCCGCGACGAACGCGGTGAGGGCGGGCGGCGGGGCGGCCGGGTCGGGGGTGCCGCGCCAGGCGTGCAGGGCGTCGACGGCGTCCCGTACGACCTCGGCGCAGGCGTCCACCGCGAGGGCCTGGAGGTCCTCGTAGTGGAGGTAGAAGGTCGCCCGTCCGACGCCCGCCCGTCGGACCACCGCCGCCACGCTGGCCTCGGCCAGCGGGCGCTCGGCGCACTCGGCCAGCAGGGCGGCGCGCAGTCGGGCCCGGGTGCGGTCGGCCCGCGCGTCGGTCACCCGGCGATCAGTACGGCGGCCAGCGCGAGCGCGCCGGGCAGGGCCTGGGCGAACAGGATCCGGCGGTTGGCGGTCACCGCGCCGTACACACCCGCGATCACCACGCAGCTGAGGAAGAAGACCTGGACGCGGAAGCCGGTCGGGTCGTCCGCGATCAGGCCCCAGACCAGTCCGGCGGCCAGGAAGCCGTTGTAGAGGCCCTGGTTGGCGGCCATCGGTGCGGTGGCCTTGGCCATCGCGGGGTCGAAGCCGGAGAGCCCGCGTCCGGGCGCACGCTCCCACAGGAACATCTCCAACACCAGGATGTATCCGTGCAGTGCGGCCACCAGGCCCACCAGCGTGCTCGCGAGGATGTCCATGACGGGGTCCTTTCTGGACTGTTGTCCAACGATGATAGACACATGTCCAGAATTCTGCCAACCGGCCTCGCTTCAAGAGGTGAAGTCACAAACTGCACAGGGAAGTTCCACTGCTTCACCTCTTGACCGGCATCCGGGCGGGGCGGGACAGTGTGTCGAGACCTGAGAGCGCTCTCAGGCGGTTCCGCCGTGTTCCCACCGCCGAGGGAAGGCAGCCCCCATGACGGCACCCCCACCCGTCCCCGTGTCCCCACCCGCCCCCGCGTCCGCCGCCGTGTCCCGGCTCGCCCGGCCCGGGCCGACCCACCGGCCCTCCCGCGCCGCCGCGCCCCGCCACCGCGTCCCGGTGGCGGTCCTCACCGTGCTCGTCCTGCTCCTCGCCGGCCTGTGGGCGGCCGCCGGCGCGCGGGCGGCCGCCGACTACACCCAGTCGGCGACCACCGCCGGCCCCGGCTCGGTCCTGTTCGCCTTCACCCCGGCCACGCCCGCCACCCTGGTCGACGTCCACTACCGGCCCGGCACCGGCGGCCAGCAGGACTTCCGGATGACGGCGGTCGCCGGCCGCTGGGAGAAGACCGCCACGGGCCTGGTGGCCGGCTCGACCCTGGAGTACTGGTTCACCTACGAGAAGGCCGGACCGCTGTACGACACCCCGCACTTCACCACCACCGTGGGTTCGGGCGGCTCGAACGGCGGTGGGACGGGCAGCTTCCCGCTCACCTTCGTCAACAACACCCGCGGCGCCTTCGCCGACGCCCGGATCTACGTGACCGTCCTCGGCATGGTCACCCCCGGTCAGTGGTCCTACCTGCGGCCCGACGGCTCGACGGCGCACATCGACCACCTCGGCGCCAAGGCCCCCGGGCACCTGACCAAGAACGGCGTCGACTACCCGAACATGTCCTTCACCCTGGACCGGGCCGCCACCGTCCCCTCGCCGGCCTCCATCCGCGGCGGCCGCATCTACGTCTCGCTGGGCTCGCCGCTGTTCATCCCCGTCTCGCCCGACGACCAGGGCTGGGGCGGGCCGGACCCGCAGAACCCCGCCGACCCGAACAGCGACGTCTACTACGACTGGTACGAGTACACCTACGTCCACAACGAGGTCGCGTTCGGCGGCAACACCACGCAGGTCGACGGCTTCGGCTTCCCGATGAGCGCCCGGCTGCGGCAGACCTCCAGCGGGTACGACACCACCGCGGGCATCACCCGCACCCGGGCCGAGGTGATGGCCGGCTACGCCGCGGCCGTCGGGCCCGCCTTCCGCCCGCTGCAGGGCACCTACCGGATCACCGCCCCGCGCTCGTCCGCCCTCTTCCTGGCGGGCGGCGCGCAGCAGGGGTACCTCCAGCCGGTCATCGACCGCTTCTGGTCCACCTTCACGGCGAACCAGTTCACCCTCACCCGGCTCGGCGAGACCTTCACCGGGCGGGTCGCCGGCACCACCCTGACCTTCACCAAGAACGGGGCCGGGCCGTTCCACCTGACCAAGCCCAGCTCGCCGGACGTGATGGCCTGCGCGGGCGTGCTGGCCACCGGCAACGACACCGAGAAGCAGCTCGGCGCGGAGCTGTGCGCGGCCTTCCAACGCGGCGTGGCGCTCACCCCGGCCGACTGGTACCGGCCCGCCGCCTACTACCGCAGTGCCGACGCCGCCAACGACTACGCCGCGTACCTGCACGGCATCAGCCTCGGCGGCCGCTCGTACGCCTTCCCCTACGACGACATCAACGACCAGTCGTCCGTCCAGATCCTCGGCAACGCCGCTCCGCCCACCGGGCTGACCCTCGGTATCGGCTGGTAGTCCGAGCCGGCGGGCCGGGGGCCACACCGCAGGGACCGCCGGTCCGGCCGGTCGTGCCCGTCCCGCCCGTCCTCGACGTCCCGCTCGCACCCCCGCAGTGCCCCGCACCGTCACCACCCACGTCCGCCCACCCACGGAGGCGTACCACCGTGTTCCGAAACCCCACGGCCAGAACCACCGCCACCCACCGACGGCGCCCGCGCCGCGCGCTGGCCGCCGTCCTGACCGCCGCCGGCGCGGCCACCGCGCTCTGCGCGGCGTTGCTCGGCACCGCCACGGCCGCCGTCCCGCCCGCACCCTCCGGTTGGACCACCGTCTGGAGCGACGACTTCGGCGGCGCCGCCGGCACCCTGCCCTCCGGCACCGACTGGATCGTCGACACCGGCACCAGCTACCCGGGCGGCGCCGCGAACTGGGGCACCGGCGAGGTCCAGACCTACACCGCCGACACCGCCAACCTCCGCCAGGACGGCGCCGGGAACCTGCGGATCACCCCGATCCGGGACGCCAACGGCAACTGGACCTCGGGCCGGATCGAGACCCGGCGCAGCGACTTCGAGCCGCCCGCCGGCGGGAAGCTGCGCATCGAGTCCCGGATCCAGATGCCCGACGTGACCGGCCCGGCCGCCGCCGGCTACTGGCCGGCCTTCTGGACGCTGGGCGCGCCGTACCGCGGCAACTACTGGAACTGGCCGACCATCGGCGAGTTCGACCTGATGGAGAACGTCAACGGCATCAACCAGGTGTGGGGCACGCTGCACTGCGGCGGTAGCCCCGGCGGCCCGTGCAACGAGACCAGCGGTCTCGGCGCCGTGCACGCCTGCCCGGGCTCGGCCTGCCAGGGCAACTTCCACACCTACGCGCTGGAGTGGGACCGCAGCGTCAGCCCGCAGCAACTGCGCTGGTACGTCGACGGCGTGCAGTACCACTCCGTCAACGCGTCCCAGATGGACGCCGCCACCTGGAACGCGGCCACCGCGCACGGGCACTTCATCCTGCTGAACGTCGCCATGGGTGGTGCCTTCCCCGACCCGGTGGCGGGCTACCGGACGCCCACCGCCGCCACCGCCTCCGGCGTCCCGATGCTGGTCGACTACGTCGCGGTCTACCGCTCGGGAGGCACCGGCACGCCGTCGCCCACCGTCCCGCCGACGACCCAGCCCCCGACGACGCCCCCGACCACGCCGCCGGGCGGCGGCGGGAGCGCGTACGCGACCATCCAGGCCGAGGCCTACGGCGGGCAGTCCGGGACGGCCCTGGAGACCACCACCGACAGTGGCGGCGGCCAGAACCTCGCCTCCCTCGCCAACGGTGACTGGGCGCTCTACCCGGGCGTCGACTTCGGGAGCACCCCGGCCCGGCAGTTCAAGGCCAGGGTGGCCTCGGGCGCGGCGGGCGGTGTCAGCGGGCTGGTCGAGGTCCGCCTGGACAGCCGGACGGCCGCCCCGATCGGCTCGTTCGCCGTCGCCAACACCGGTGGCTGGCAGAGCTGGACGACCATCCCGGCCAACATCGGCGGGACCACCGGCAAGCACGACGTCTACCTGACGTTCACCAGCGGCCAGCCGGCCGACTTCGTCAACGTCAACTGGTTCACCTTCAGCACCACCTGACGCGGGGCGCCGCGCGGTGGCGGACGGGTTGCCGTCCGCCACCGCTGCGGCGCGCCAGAGGTGGCTCCGCCGGTCGTCGGGGACACGTCGGCCCGGCGGCCTCGGCCACCGCCTGCGCCCGGCCGACTGGGAGCGCTCTCACCGATGCTCCGGGAACCCGCTAGGCTCTGGGGACGAAGCGTCCGCGCGCGAGAGGAGCCCACGGTGCCGGAGCAGACGCCGCGTCCGACGCTGGAGTCGGTCGCCGAACGGGCCGGGGTCTCCCGGGCCACGGCGTCGCGGGTGGTGAACGGCGGCGAGGGGGTCCGCGAGGCCCTGCGGGAGAAGGTCCGGCGAGCCGTCGAGGAGCTCGGCTACGTTCCCAACCCGGCCGCCCGGACGCTGGTCACCCGGCACAACCGGGCGATCGCCGTGGTGGTGGCCGAGCCCGGCAGCCGGCTCTTCTCCGACCCCTTCTTCGCCCAGCAACTGCGCGGCATCGGCCGCGAGCTGTCCGCCGCCGACCACCAGATGGTCCTGATGATGGTCGAGGACCAGCACGACTACGAGCGGGTCGGCCGCTACCTGGCCGGGGGCCACGTGGACGGCGCGCTGCTGTTCTCGCTGCACCAGCCGGACCCGCTGCCCGACATGGCGCGCAAGGTCGGGCTGCCCTTCGTGGTGGGCGGCCGACCGGGCTGGGCGGGCGCCGAATCCGACCGCGACCTGGTCTACGTGGACAGCGACAACAGGGGCGGCGCCCGGCTGGCGGTCGGCCATCTGCGGGCGCTCGGGCGCACGGCCATCGCCACCGTCACCGGTCCGCTCGACCAGACGTCCTCGCTGGACCGTCTGGACGGCTACCGGGACGTGCTGCCCGACGGCGACCCGGCGCTGATCGCCGAGGGCGACTTCACCCCGGACGGCGGTGGCCGCGCGATGGCCGAACTGCTGGCCCGCCGGCCCGACCTGGACGCGGTCTTCGCCGCCTCCGACGCGATGGCCTCGGGCGCGCTGCGGGTCCTGCGGGAGGCGGGCCGCCGGATCCCGGAGGACGTCGCCGTGGTCGGCTTCGACGACGTCGAGTCGATCGCCGCCTGGACGGAGCCGCCGCTGACCACGGTGCGCCAGGACATCGAGGAGATGGGCCGGTTGATGGCCGGTTTGCTGCTGCGCCGCCTGGCCGGTGCCGGGGCGCGCCCCGCGGCGGCGGCCGGCGCCCCGAGGGGCCTGGCGCCCGGTGGCCCCACCTCCGTGATCACCCCGACCCGGCTGATCCTGCGCGCCTCGGCCTGAGCGCCTGAGCGCCTGCTCAGGCCCGCGCGGGCCTGAGCAGGCCGACTCCGAGCGCCGGGGCTCCGACCCGTGCGCGCGCCTGGGCCCGTGCGCCCGCCCTCCAGCCCGCCCCCGTGCCTGGCGCCGCCCCCGCGCCGCTACGGCGTCCGCCTTCATGTCCTGAACGCCGGGCGGGCGGTGTCCCGGAGATTACGTTCGGGTTTCGACCTCTTGACCGCCGCGCCGCCGCGCGGCACTCTCCTCTCAGCGCGTGAGAGCGCTCTCAAGAGCGCTCTCAGAGCCGACCGACCCACGCTCTCGCCTCGTCGCCCTCCCACGCTCGCCCGCGCCCCTCTCGTCCTTGCGCCCTCGCGTCCTTGCGCCCGCCGCTCAGCCCGCCACGCCGCTCCGCCCCCCGCCCCTACCCGACCCACCCGCCCCGCCAGGGAGTCCTCATGCGCCGCTCCACCGCCGTGCTCGGCAGCACCGCCCTCGCCGCCACCCTCCTGCTCACCGCCTGTGGCAGCTCCGCCGGCTCCTCCGACGCCGCCGACGGCAAGGTGACCATCACCGTCGACCTCTTCGGCACTTTCGGTTTCAAGGAGAGCGGTCTCTACGAGGAGTACATGAAGCTGCACCCCGACATCACCGTCAAGCAGACCGACACCCAGGACGAGGGCCAGTACTGGCAGGCCCTGCAGACCAAGCTCGCGGGCGGCGGCGGCCTCGCCGACATCCAGGGCCTGGAGGTCGGCCGGGTGGCGAGCGTGTCGCAGAAGCAGGCCGACAAGTTCACCGACCTGAAGACACTCGGCCTCGGCTCGGTCAACGACGAGCTGGTGCCGTGGAAGGGTGCCGCCGTGAAGACCGCCGACGGCAAGGTCCTCGGGGCCGGCACGGACATCGGTCCGGAGGCGATCTGCTTCCGCACCGACCTGTTCAAGGCGGCCGGCCTGCCCACCGACCGCACCGAACTGGCCGCCCGCTGGTCGACCTGGCAGGGCTATCTGGACCTCGGCAAGGAGTACGTCGCCAAGGCCCGGGCCGGCGACGTCTGGACCGACAGCGCGGCCGGCCTCTTCACCGCCGAGGTCGGCCAGCAGAAGGTGCGCTACGCCGACGAGAGCGGCAAGCCCGTCTTCGACAGCAGTCAGGCCGTGAAGACCGCCTGGGCCGACGCGGGCCGGTTGGTCGCGGACGGCCTGTCCGCGAAGCTCCCGCAGTGGACCCCGGAGTGGAACAAGGCCTTCAGTACCGGGAAGTTCGCCACCCTCAGCTGCCCCGCCTGGATGCTCGGCTACATCAAGGGCCAGGCGGGCGAGGCCGGTTCGGGCACCTGGGACGTGGCCGCCGGCCCCGGCCGGACCGGCAACTGGGGCGGCTCCTACCTGGCCGTCCCCCGGACGGCCAAGCACCCCAAGGAGGCCGCCGCGCTGATCGCCTGGCTGACCGCGAAGGAACAGCAGGCCACCCTCTTCACCAAGCAGGGCTCCTTCCCGTCGTCCACCGGCGCACAGACCGCGATCAAGGACGTGACCGACCCGTACTTCAACAACGCGCCGATCGGCCGGATCTTCAGCGAGTCGGCGGCCGCGATGCCGGCCCAGGTGCTCGGTGTGGACGACGGCGTGATCGGCAAGGCCTTCACCGACGCCCTCGGTGAGGTCGAGCGGACCGGCACCGCTCCCGACACCGCCTGGAAGCACGCGATGGACAACATCCGTAAGGCGAACGGAAGCTGACGAGAGCCCAGGACCACTCCACGATGGCCATCACCTCTGCCGCCCGCCCGCCCGCGGCCGATCTGGCGAAGCCCGGGACCGGCCGGGCCGGGCGGCTCGCCCCCTACGGCTTCCTCGCCCCGTTCTTCGTCCTCTTCGCCGCCTTCGGGCTGTTTCCCCTGCTGTACACCGCCTATGTCTCGCTCCACCGGGTCGAGTTGCAGACCACCGACCGGATGGACTGGCTGGGCCTGCAGAACTACGGCCGCCTCCTGGCGGACCCGTTCTTCTGGAACGCGCTGCGCAACACCTTCACCATCGGGGTCCTCTCCACCGTTCCCCAGCTGATGACGGCCCTCGGCCTGGCCCACCTGCTCAACTACCGGCTCCGCGGCCGGTCCTTCTACCGGGTCGCGATGCTGCTGCCGTACGCGACCTCGGTGGCCGCCGCCACGCTGGTCTTCGCCCAGCTCTTCGGGCGGGACTACGGCCTGATCAACTGGGTGCTGGGCCAGGTGGGTCTGAGCCCGGTGGACTGGCAGGCCGACACCTGGGCCTCGCAGTTCGGCGTCTCCGCCATCGTCACCTGGCGGTGGACGGGCTACAACGCGCTGATCTACCTCGCCGGCATGCAGGCCATCCCCGGCGAGCTGTACGAGTCGGCGGCGGTGGACGGCGCCTCCCGGTGGCAGCAGTTCCGGCATGTCACCGTCCCGGGCCTGCGTCCGACGATCGTCTTCACCGTCGTGGTCTCCACCATCGGCGCCACCCAGCTGTTCGGCGAACCGCTGTTGTACGAGGGCAACGCCGGCGGCGGGATCTCCCACCAGTACCAGACGCTCGGCCTCTACCTGTACGAGCAGGGCTGGAGCTACTTCCACCTCGGGCGCGCGGCCGCGGTCGCCTGGGTGATGTTCCTGCTGATCGTCGTCCTCGCCCTGCTGAACGCGGCGATCGCCGCCCGGCGCAACCGTACGGACCGGTGACCCGCATGCGACCGACCCCCCGTTCCCCGCTGCACGGCGGCCCGCTCGTCCACGTGGTGCTGATCGCCGCCACCCTGGTGTTCGCGTTCCCGTTCTACTGGACGCTGGTGGCCGCCAGCCGCTCCAACGCCGAACTCAGCTCGGCCTCACCGGCGCTGACCCCCGGCCCCAACCTGCTGCACAACATCGGCGAGGCCCTGCGGCAGGCCGCGATCGGCGACGCGCTGCTGAACTCGCTGATCGTCTCGGCCACCGTCACGGCCGGGGTGGTGCTCTCCTCGACGCTGGCCGGCTTCGCCTTCGCCAAGCTGCGCTTCCGCGGCCGCGGACTGCTGCTGGCGGTCACCGTCGCCACCATGATGATCCCGCCGCAGCTCGGTGTGATCCCATTGTTCATGGTGATCGTCCGGCTCGACCTGCAGAACACCCTGCCGTCGGTGATCCTGCCCTCGCTGGTCTCGGCCTTCGGGGTGTTCTTCATGCGGCAGTACCTGATCCAGGCACTGCCGGACGAACTGATCGAGGCCGGCCGCGTCGACGGCGCCTCACTGCTGCGGATCTTCCGATCGATCGTGCTGCCGGCCGCCCGTCCGGGGATGGCGGTGCTGGGCATGCTGACCTTCATGGCCACCTGGATCGACTTCTTCTGGCCGGTCGTCGCCCTCAGCTCGCAGAACCCCACCGTGCAGGTCGCGTTGAAGTCCCTGGGACAGGGGTACGTTCCCGACCAGTCGATCGTCATGGCCGGCACCCTGATCGGCACGCTCCCCGTCCTGCTGGTCTTCGGCGTCCTCGGCCGCCAGATCGTCGGCGGCATCATGCAGGGCGCCGTCAAGGGCTGACAGTGAGGATGTAGACGAGCGCTTTCCGGTGGGGTCTGACCCAAGGGCTGACTGACCTCGGGTCCTCAACAGGATCTGTCGGCCCCG
>NZ_JBFAJO010000075.1:0-42528 GCF_040655255.1 Kitasatospora sp. NPDC050463 | reverse complement strand
CCAGCCGCTCCAGGGCCCGCCGGACCCGGTCGGAGTCGGCGTAGTAGAGCAGCACCGGCCCGCTTCGTCGTACCGGAGCTGCTCGGCCGGGATCGCGCCGCCGGCGCGGAACCGCGTCGTGCCGGTGGAACCGCGTTCTACTTCACCACGCCGGCGTCGGGCGTCAGCGTGCCGACGCTCACCAGGACGATGATCAGAATGCCGAGCGCCACCCGGTACACCACGAACGGCATGAAGCTGTTGTGCGAGATGTACTTCAGGAACCAGGCGATCGCCGCGTAGCCGACGGCGAAGGCGATCAGGGTGGCCAGCACGGTCGGGCCCCAGGCCGGTGCCGGTCCCTCGCCGATCTTGAACAGCTCCAGCAGGCCGGAGGCCAGCACCGCCGGGATCGCGAGCAGGAACGAGTACCGGGCGGCCGCCTCACGGCTGTAACCGAGCAGCAGGCCGGCGCTGATGGTGCCGCCCGAGCGCGAGACGCCGGGGATGAGCGCCAGTGCCTGCGCCATGCCGTAGACGGCGGCGTGCGGCAGGGTCAGGTCGGTGATCGGCTTGGCGTGCCGGACGGCCCGGGTGCGGTCGGCCACCGCCAGGATCAGGCCGAAGACGATCAGCGTGGTGCCGATGATCCGCAGATCGCGCAGGTTGGTCTCGATGGTGTCCTGGAACAGCTTGCCGAGGATGCCGATCGGCAGGGTGCCGATGATCACGAACCAGCCCATCCGGGCGTCCTGGTGCGAGCGCAGCGCCGGCCGGAACAGCGAGAGCGTCCAGGTCTTCACGATCGAGGCGATGTCGCGGCGGAAGTAGATCAGCACGGCGGACTCGGTACCGAGCTGGGTCACGGCGGTGAACGCCGCGCCCGGGTCGTCCCACCCCAGCAGGGCGGAGAAGACCCGCAGGTGGGCGCTGGAGGAGATCGGCAGGAACTCGGTGAGCCCCTGGATCAGGCCCAGGACGGCTCCGTGGAACCAGTTGATCACCGGACACCCGCCCGGGGTATCCGTCGCTCGATGAGCATCAGCGGTCCTTGATGGTCGGTGCGGGAACATGCCGTCGGCATGCACGGGGCACATGCCGATGGCATGCGAACCGCCGGTCCCGCCCGGCGCTCGGGCTGCGCGGGCCCGGCGCGCGCCTGATGGTACGCGGTGAAGGTGACGGCCTCGTTCCCGCCCCCGCTCCGGTCCGTCCGGGCCGGGCTGTCCGGGGTCCGCCCGCCCGGCGGGGTGCGCGGGGGTTCCGCTCGGCCTGCGGCAGGACGGGCTCGCGCCCTGGTCCGCCCCGGTGGGACGGGCGTCCACCGTCGGCCCCGAGTCGGCCGGGGTGTGCGCGAACGCGGCCGTCACCGCGAAGCCGCCCGTATCGGTTGCGCCATACCCCCTGGGGGTATAACTTCAGTGACGACGAACCGCAGGGGCGCAGCGCCAGGGCAAGTGGAGGACGACATGGCACATTCCGCACAGCACGAGCACGGGCACCAGCACGCCGCTCACATGGAGCATGCCGGTCACATGGACCACGCTGGTCACATGAACCACGCCGGTCACATGGACCACGCGGCGCACGCGTCCCACGGGGCTCACGGTGGTGGGGCGAGCTGGCGGACCGCCGCGCAGGCGACCTTGCACTGCCTCACCGGCTGCGCCATCGGCGAGATCCTGGGCATGGTCCTCGGCACCGCTTTCGGCCTGCACAACGGTGCGACCGTGGTGCTCTCGGTGCTGCTGGCCTTCGTCTTCGGCTACGCCCTGACCATGCGCGGCGTGCTGAAGGCCGGCCTGGACGTCCGCGCCGCCGTCAAGGTCGCGCTGGCCGCCGACACCGTGTCGATCATGGTCATGGAGCTGATCGACAACACCGTGATGGTCACCGTCCCGGGGGCGATGGACGCCGGTCTCGGCGACGCGCTGTTCTGGGTCGCCCTGGCGGGCTCGCTCGTCCTCGCCTTCGCGCTGACCGTGCCGGTCAACAAGTGGATGATCGCCCGTGGTCGCGGCCATGCGGTCGTCCACGCCCACCACCAGCACTGAGCACCGGCCCGCTCCCGGACGGCAGAGCCGTGGCCCGCATCGACCCGACGGAGGGTGGTGCGGGCCACGGCTCTGCCGTCTCTCCCGTGTTCGGCCGAGGTCGCGTGGGGTGGGTCGTCTTCCGGCGCGGCCCCGGTCGGCAGGCTCCCGGTCTGCGGGCCTGTGTGCCGGCCGGTCGGGTCAGGCCCGGTCGAGCCCGGCCCGGTCGGGTCAGGCCCGGTCGAGCCCGGCCAGGGTGTCGCGCAGCCAGGCCAGCTCCGCCTCGGTAGTGGCGCGGGCGATCAGCAGCATCCCGCGGCGGAACGGGTCGTCGACCTCCTCGGCGCCCACCGGGCGCGCGCCGTCGTAGAAGAAGCTCGCCGGTTCGCTGAGGAAGGCGAGTCGGCGGCGGAGCACGGTGGCCTGCGCCTCCGGTTCGCCGTCGAGGTGGCGGAGGAAGGCGAGCACGGTGAACCAGCGGTTCTCGTCGCTGATGTCCAGGTCCTCCGGCGTGCGGAGCCGGTCGAGCAGGGCGCTCCGGCCCGCCTCGGTGAGGTGGAGGGTGTGCCGGGGGGCGGCCGCCGTGCCCGGCTCGGTGGTGCGGAGCAGGAGGCCGTCGGCCTCCAGGCGCTTGATCGCCGGGTAGAGCGTGCCGTCGCTGATCGGTCGGACGTGACCGGTGAGCGCGGCGAGGTGACGGCGCAGTTCATAGCCGTGCAGTGGCCGGTCACGGAGGAATCCGAGGATCGCGAGCTTCAGCATGGCACCACTCTCTCAGATCGGCCGCGCTATCTCGGTGCCGTTATACCTCGACTCCGAGGTATGGTCCTTCTGTCGCGAGGATCCGCGACGCGACGCCGCGCGGTGGCCTCCTCGGCCTGCCGTGACCCCGTCGCCCCCTGCCCCGAGAAGGAGTTCGACCGTGCGTCAGGCCATCGTCACCCCGAACGAGGACCGGATCCGTTGGGTGGAGGTGCCCGGTGCCGAGCCGGCCCGGGTGTACCTGCACGGCCTCGGCGCCAGCTCGCCCGTCTACTTCGCCGCCGCCGCGGCGCACCCGCTGCTCGCCGGGCGCCGTTCGCTCCTGCTCGACCTGCTGGGCTTCGGCATCAGCGACCGGCCGACCGACTTCTCGTACACCCTGGAGGCCCACGCCGACGCGGTGGCCGCGGCGCTCGACGAGGCGGGCCTGACGGGTGTCGAGCTGGTCGGGCACAGCATGGGCGGCGCCGTGGCGGCCGTCCTCGCCCACCGGCACCCCCGGCTGGTCGCCAACCTCCTCCTGGTCGACGCCAATCTCGACCCGAGCACGCCGGTCCGCCGTCCGGGCAGCAGCGGGATCGCGACCTTCAGCGAGGAGGAGTTCCTGGCCGGCGGCCGGGAGGAGGTCGGGCGGTGGGTCGGGCCGCTCTGGTGGTCCACCATGCGACTGGCCGGCCCCGAGGCCCTCCACCGCAGCGCCCTCAGCTCCGTCCGGAACACCGTGCCGAGCGTGCGCGAGCTCCTGCTCGACATGGGCATCCCGAGGACGTTCCTCCATCCGCAGGCCGACGGCGACCTGCCGGGCGCGGAGCGCCTGCGGGAGTCGGGGGTCGAGGTGGTGGCGATCCCGGACTGCGGCCACAACATCATGTTCGACAACCTGGACGGCTTCGCGGTGACCGCCTCGGCCGCGCTGGCGCGGCGCGCCTGAGTGGCCTGCCGGGGAGCTGATGGAACGCCGGTGGCCGCGCCCCGCCGGCCCACGGCCCGCCCGCCCGCGGCCTGCTCGGGCTCGTCCTCCCGGTGCTGCGCGCGGACGGGGCACCCGGTGCGCCACTGGGACCTGCACTACGGCAACGTGCCGTCACCGAAGCCTTGTTGACGAGGTGAGCCCGAGGTGAAGGACCCCACCCGCGGTCAGTAGGATCCACCCGTCCCAGGGGAGGAGTCGGGTGTGGGTGTCGATTGGTGCGAGCGGTGCGAGATGTCCTGGTGCGACTGCCCGGCCAACGGGTCGGCGCCGCGCCTCGATCGCGGTAGGGCCGAGCCCGGTGCCGCCTGGGTGGGCTGGCCCGCGGGGGCGACGGCCATCGTCTCGCCCACCGGCTACGCCCACCTGCCGGGGTGCTTCCACCTCACGGGCAGCATTCTCGCGGCACCCCGGTACGGCTGGGTGACGGAGCCGGTGTCCGGCTACCACGTCACCCGCGCGCAGCCGCTGCGGGCCACCGAGGGCAACAGCGACCGGGTCGCCACCAAGTCCTGTCCGACCTGCTTCGAATGAGGCCGGGACGACCCGGCGGTGCCCTGCTCCGCTCGCCGCCGGGAACCGCGGTCTCGGGCCCGCGATCTCAGCCCCGCAGCAGCACGAACCGCAGTGGCGTCCCCGGGCGCGTCTGGGCGGCCGCGGCGAGGTCGGCGGTCGGCACGACGCCGACGACGGGGTAGCCGCCGGTGGTGGGGTGGTCGGCCAGGAAGATCACGGGCTGCCCGTCCGGAGGGATCTGGACGGCTCCCAGCACCATCCCCTCGCTGGGCAGCTCGCCGCCGACGGCCCGGCTGACCGGCGGGCCCTCGGTGCGCAGTGCGATCCGGTTGCTCGCCGCTGCCACCCGGTAGTGGTCGCGCGCCAGCCGGGCGACCGACCGCGGGGCGAACCAGTCCGTGCGCGGTCCGAGCCGCAGCCGCAGCACCAGCTCCGCCGGGGGAGCCGGCAGCGGCACCAGGTCGGGTGCCGGCCGGTGGGGCGGGAGAGGCCCGACCGGCAGCACGTCGCCGACGGCCAGCGGAGCCGGACCGAGCCCCGAGAGCAGGTCGGTCGAACGGCTGCCGAGCACCGGCGGCACGGCGATCCCGCCCGCCACCGCGAGGTAGCCGCGGACGCCGTGGGTGGCGGCGCCGACCTCCACCAGCGCTCCGTCGGGAACGGCGACGGGTGCGCCCCAGGCGGCGGTCCGTCCGTTCACGCGCACCGCCGAGGGCGCGCCGGTGACGGCGACGACGACCGGCCCGTGTGCGCGCAGGGCGACCCCGCCGAGGGTGGTCTCCAGCACGGCCGTGCCGGGATCGTTTCCGACCAGGCGGTTGGCGGCGTCCAGCGCCGGCTCGTCGAGCGCGCCGGACCGGGGCACGCCGAGGTGGGCGACGCCGCGCCGCCCGAGGTCCTGCACGGTGGTCAGCGGCCCGGGCCGGACGACCAGCAGCTCACGCTCGACCGGCGGCCGGTGCTCGACCGGCGGCTCGTTCTCCGCCGACGGCCCACGCGGGGCCGTCACACCGCACCGCCGCGCACCGCGGTGAAGCGGACCCGTACGCCCGGGGCCAACAGGGCCGCCGGTTCACGGGAGGCGTCCCAGAGCGGCAGGCCGGTGCGGCCGAGCAACTGCCAGCCGCCGGGGGAGGAGCGTGGGTAGACACCGGTGTAGGGGCCGGCCAGGGCGACCGAGCCGGCCGGAACGGAGCTGCGGGGGGTGGCTCGACGCGGTGCCTCGTACTGCTGCGGCAGGCCGGTGAGGTAACCGAAGCCGGGAGCGAAGCCACAGAAGGCGACCACGTACTCGGGCGCGGTGTGGATCCGTACGGCCGCCTCGGGCGAGACCCCCCAGAGTGCCGCCACCTCGGCGAGGTCGGCGCCGTCGTAGACGGTCGGCACCTCCAGCAGGGGACCGGGGGTGGCGCCGGCCGCCGAGGGGCGGGCGGCGCGCAGCAGGGCGGTCAGCGCTCGGACGTCGGCCACGCCGTCGAGCAGGACGGTTCGCGCGGCCGGGACGATCTCCTCGACCGGGGGCAGTTCGCCCGCCGCCTGGCGTCGGCGCAGCCAGCCGTACAGGGCGCCGACCTCGGCCGACCCGGCCACCTCGACGAGCAGCGCGTGCTCACCCACCGCCCGGATCAGCGGTGCGCCGCTCACCCGGCCGCCCCGGCCGCCATGGGCGGGCGCGAGGCGCCCGGGCCCGCGGACGCCGGTGGCCGCGCCGCTCCTGCTCGTCCGCCGCCGGCCGTCACGCGAAGGGCTCCACCCGCACGCCCGCCG
The DNA here is from genome assembly GCF_040655255.1 of Kitasatospora sp. NPDC050463. NCBI lineage: Bacteria > Bacillati > Actinomycetota > Actinomycetes > Kitasatosporales > Streptomycetaceae > Kitasatospora > Kitasatospora sp. NPDC050463. Next base: position 36,501 of record NZ_JBFAJO010000075.1, on the reverse strand, counting down.
AAGCGAGCGCGCCGCGGATCCGCCAGGCGAGCTGGGCGGCACCGGGCGTGTCACCGTGCACGCACAGCGAGCGCGCCTCGACGCCGATCGGCTCGCCGCCGACGGCCTCGACCACGCCGTCCCGGGCGATCCCGACCGCGCGGGTGATGACCGTCTCGGGGTCCTGGATCACGGCGTCCGGCTCGCGGCGCGGGACCAGGGTGGCGGCCCAGGTGTAGGCGCGGTCGGCGAACGCCTCGGCGACCACCGGCAGCCCGACGCCCTCGGCGACGGCCAGCAGCCGGGAGCCGGGCAGGCCGAGCACGGGCAGCGGACCGTCGCAGACCGCCCCGGCCCGCAGCACGCCCGCGACCACCGCCTCGGCCTGTTCGGCGTCGGTCACCACCCGGTTGTAGAGGGCGCCGTGCGGCTTGACGTAGGAGACCCGGGAGCCGGCCGCGCGGGCGAACACCTGGAGGGCGCCGATCTGGTAGGCGATCTCGTCGGCCAGCTCCTCCGGGGGGACGTCCATCGCCCGGCGGCCGAAGCCGGCCAGGTCGTGGTAGGAGACCTGGGCGCCGATCCGCACGCCGCGCTCGGCGGCCAGTGCGCAGACCCGGCGCATGGTGGACGGATCCCCGGCGTGGAAGCCACAGGCGACGTTGGCACTGGTCACCACGGAGAGCAGGGCTTCGTCGTCGGTCAGCGTCCAGCGTCCGAACCCCTCACCGAGGTCCGCATTGAGATCGATCACCGCATCGGCCACGCCCGTCCGCCTCCCAGCAGCTGTTGAGCCAGATCGTAGGGCCTGCGGGTGACGGCCGTCGCCGCTCCTGGGTCGCTGCCCGGTAGCACCGCGTGGGCGGCGCCCGGGCGTTCCCCCGGACGGCTCAGCCGGCGACGGTGGCGGCGCGGGCGGGCCGCTCCAGCGGTCGGAGCGCGTGCAGTACGACGAGCAGCGGCAGCACGCCGATGATGCCGAACGACATGTCGATGAGTCGCCAGTACAGCGGAATGCCCCGGAGCGGCCTGCAGATCAGCGCCAGCGGGATGATGCCCGCGCAGGCGAGGACGGCCCACCGGATCACCCAGACGTTGCGCACCGGGTCCTTGATCGGCCCCCAGAACGCGGCCGCGATCACCAGGTGCGCGAAGGCCAGCCAGTCGGTGCCGTAGGCCAGGAACGGATAGCGGGCGTTGGTGTCGGCGAGGCCGTCGCGGGTCCGCTCGATCCATTCCCGAAGGGCCGGCAGGTGGTCGGTGAGCGGGGCCGCCGGGCCGGCCGCGAAATCGGCCAGCCATCGGGTCTCGGTCTCCAGCGGGAAGGCCGTCAGGCCGCTCAGGACCAGGCAGACCACGAAGGCCCCGAGCCACCGCCGCACCCGCCGGAGCGCGGCCTGTTCACCGTCGAGCGGGCTGTCGGTCAAGCTCTCGGACGTGCCGTTCATACCGGTCGACCCCCATGCCGAGGACGAGGCGGGACGGGCTGTCCCTCCTGCACGGAAGTGACTCTAGACCCTGGAATTGAACACGTTCAACATGCCCCTGGACTGCCGCGCGCGCCGTACACGGCACCGGCCGCGCTCCGCCCTTGCGCTCCGCCTCCGCGCCCCGCCCGTGCGCCGCCGCCCGGCGCCGTTCCCGGCACCGGGCCGCGCCGGGCGGCCCCGTCAGGCGGTGTACGTGTACCGGTCGCCCGCGACGGTCGCGCTGGTCCCGCCGGGCGTGGTCACCGTCACGTCGACCACGCCGGTGCCCGCCGGGGCGGTCGCCGAGCAGAGCGTCGGGCCGCACGAGTAGCGGGTGGCCGGCACCCCGCCGAAGAGCACCGCGCCGGCGGTCAGCCCGCTGCCCTGGACGTAGATGTCGGTACCGCCGGCGGCCGGCCCGGTGCGGGTGGTCAGACCGGTGACCACCGGGGCGGGCGGCGCCGGGGGAGCCGCTCCGGTGTGGTCGAACGCCGAGGGTGCGGCCGCGGAGCCGCCGGGGGTGACCACGGTCACCGGCGTGCCGCCGGAGCCGCCGCCGGGGTCGGTGACGGTGCAGCTGGTGACGGTGCAGTAGCCGGTCGCGACGGAGTCGCCGACCAGGACGAAGCCGTTGTCCAGGTCGGTGCCGCTCAGCGTGACGGCGGTGCCGCCCGTGCCCGGGCCGGTCACGGTGTCGATGCCGGTGACCACCGGCACGGCCTGGGTGACGGGGGCCTGCGGGCCGCTGCCGAGCAGGTGGGTCGAGACGTTGTCGGACGGGTCGGTGTCGTTCCGGTTCGCGGCCGTGACCTTGATCGCGCCGGACGGCCTGGTGCCGTGGGAGGCCACCTGGACCTTCATGAACTCGCTGCGCCCCGGAGCCCGGTTGCCGGTGAAGAAGGCGTCCAGCCGGCGGCCGTCGGGTGAGACGGTCTCGGTGAAGGTGTAGTCGGGCAAGGAGGTGATCGTCGCGCCGTTGGTGGTCAGGTCGGGCGGCAGTTCGACGGTGAGGTGGGTGACCCCGGTGAGGTCGGCGGTGCCCGAGGACGTCCAGGTCACCGAGAAGTTGGTGCTGTCGACCGGGAAGATCGGGTAGTTGCCGGCCTGGCTCACGCTGACGTTCGGGCCGGTGGCCGCCGCGCGGGCGGCGGTCGCGGCGGGGGGCGCGGCGTCGGCGACGGCGGTGCCGGCGGTAAGGGCGGCCGCGGCCAGGGTGGCGGTCATGCCACCTCGTACCAGTCTGATGATCATATGAGGCATGATGGCCGGGGCGGTCCCGTCCTGCGGGCGTTTCGTCGTAAGCCGGTTCCACCCGCCCGAGGTTCGGCCGCGTGTCCGGGCCGCCCGTAAGGTCCGTTTCGGTCGATGTCGGTGCGTACCTCTAATCTTGTCCACCGTGACCGCCTTCGCTGACCCGCCCACCGAGTCCGGGCTCCGGCCGCCCGCCGGGCCCGCCGCCGCGCGGCCCGCGCCCGGCCCCGCCGCCGACGAGGGCCTGGCCCGCCGGCTCAAGGCGCTGGCCTGCACCGCTCCGCTGCACGACCTGGACAGTCGCAAGGTGATGCTGGCCGGCGAGTACGGCGGCTACGCGATGGCCGAGGTCGGCCTCGCCGCGATCGACCTCGTCACCCTGCACATGGACTTCGACACCGGGGCCGACCGCGACATAGTGCTGGCCCGGCTGCTGCCCCGGGTCGCCGCCCAGGCCCCCACCCGGCCGACCGCCGAGCACGAGCGGGTCGCCCGGTGGGTGCTGGAGTCGCTGATCAACGTCGGCAGCGTCGACCGCGGCTTCCGCGCCGTCTACGGCACCTTCGGCCAGGACGGCGCGTACGTCCGGCGCGACTACGACTTCAAGCTGATCGAGGAGGTGCCCGGCCCCGACGGCGGCGTCTACCTGCGCACCACCGACGAGGCGGTCAACGTCCTGGTCGGTGCGCTCGACACCGACGTCACCTCCGCGCAGATCGCCGCCGAGGTCAAGCTGGAGGTGCTGATCCGGCGCGGCCGCCTGGCCGACGCCCAGCTCGCCGCGGAGCAGGCCCGCTACCGCACCGTCCAGTACGCCGAGACGCTGCGCCGGGCCCTGGACGCCACCCGACGCAACGTGCGGGCCGTCGACTGGATGCAGGCCGTCCCCGACCTGATCGACGAGGCGCTCGACCACATCGCCGACCGCTACCGGCACGAGAACGCGATTCTCACCAACATCCGCAAGGCCCGCGACGAGGCCGAGGAGCCCGAGCACAAGCGCCGCGCCGCCGAGCTGGTCGACATCGTCAAGGACTGCATCCGCCGCCACACCCAGCTGCAGACCCGCCTGCTGGAGGCCGGCCCGCTGTTCCGCGCCGAGCAGGACCGCCAGGCCTTCGCGGCCCCCGGCGCCCGTAGCGGCATCGACCTCTACGGGCAGCTGCTCGCCCCCGTGCTGCGGCTGCCGGTCGAGCAGGCCGTCCGGCCCACCGGCGCGTTCTTCGCCCGCGGGATCGGCCTGCGTACGCCGGTCTCGGTCCGGGTCGCCGACCTGGTCGACCTGCTGCTCACGCCACCGGTCGAGCGCGAGCACCTGGGCGCCGAGCTGCCCGATCCGGACCTCGTCGCCACCCCCGACGACAGCCGGTTCTCCGAGGCCCAGCTGGAGGCCGCCCTGGTCCTGCTCGACCTGCCCGCCGACGCCCCCCGGCGGCTCTCCGGGCTGCTCGCCGACGCCCGCAAGCAGGACGCCGAACTCCCGTACCTGGTCGCCCTGCTGGCCGTGCACGCGGCCAGCCCGCCGGTCGGCACCGCCTACCGCCAGGGCGAGCAGCGGCTGCTCTTCGCCGTGGACGACGGCACCCCGCTGCGCGACCTCGAGTTCGGCGGCGCCGACCTCATCGTCGGCAGCGCCCTGCTCGACGCGGCCGGGATGGCGGCCGACCGCAAGGACGCCAGTTGACGACCCGCCGCCTCCGCCCGCCCGGCGAGCACCCGCCCGGCCGCCGCACCCGCCGCACCCGTACCGCCCGCACCAGCCCCGAGGAGCACCGCCCGTGACGACCCACCACGACACGTCCTGGGCGCCCGAGACCGAGCCCGCGGCTCCGGCCGCGATCACCCCGGCCGACGTCGCCGACGCCGCCCGGCTGGTCTCCTTCGGCCTCCAGGCCAAGCTGCTCCCCGCCCGCGACGCCGAGTACGCCGAGCTGGTCCGCCGGCACCGCGAGGACCCGGCCTTCGCCCGCCTCGCCGACGCCGTCGCCACCGGCATGGGCCTGGTCGTCCTGGAGGTCTCGCCGCGCGCCGGGATGGCCGTCGCCGCTGCCGAGGACTCCGTCTTCGCCGTCCGGATGGGCGACTACTCGCGCCGTGCCGCCTCCGAGTCGACCGACCGCTTCCTGCACGGCCTGGCCCACCTCGCCGTCGCCGCGATGGCCTTCCCCCGCCCGGAGGACCTCGCCGACGACGGCTATCTCGGCCGGATCACCGTCAACGGCGTCGACGCCTTCGTCCGTCAGGCCTGCCGCCGGCTGGAGGAGCAGGCCGAGGCCGACGGCGCCAACACCGACCCGCAGAGCGACGCCCCCGGTCTGGAGGCCGCTTGGCGGGTCTGGGCCCGGCGCACCGCCACCGGAGCCACCAAGGACGCCCGCCGGCTGTCCGGCTCCACCATCGGCATCGTCGCCAAGGCGGTGATGTTCCTGGTCGACTCCGGCTTCCTGCAGAAGACCTCGGACGACGCCGGCGGCACCTACCGCACCACCGCCCGCTACCAGCTCCAGGTCCGTGACCTGGCCGGCAGCGCAGCCATGGCCGAGCTGCTCGACCTCGGCATCGTCCCGGTCTCCGACGGCACCGCCAGCCTGCTGCCCCCGGACACCGGTGACGAGCTGGTCGCCGACGCCGGCCTGCCGTTCCACTCGCTCTGACCGGGCCCCCACCCGGGAGCGCCGCCCACGCAGGACCAGCTCCACCGCATTCCCGACCCACGCACTCCTGACCCACCCGCACTGGAGAACCGCCGCACATGTACGAGCTCAACCGGGTCCGCCTGTACTCGATCGGACCGGCCGGTGCCCGCTACGCCGACACGGTGCTCGACCTGCGCGGCGTGGGCGAGCCGGTCTCCGACCCGGCCCCGCAGCAGATCGGCCTGTTCGGCGAGGAGCCGGACGGGCCGGTCCGCCGCCCCGCCCCCGCCGGTGTGCTCTTCCTGGAGAACGGCGGCGGCAAGTCCGTCCTGCTCAAGCTGATCTTCTCGGTGATGCTCCCCGGCCACCGCAACACCCTCGGCGGCGCCAGCTCCGGCGTGCTGCGCAAGTTCCTGCTGGCCGACGACTGCGGCCACGTCGCCCTGGAGTGGCAGCACACCGTCACCGGTGAGCCGATCGTGGTCGGCAAGGTCAGCGAGTGGCGCGGCCGCCAGGTCTCCTCCGACCCGCGCAAGTTCGCCGAGACCTGGTACTCCTTCCGTCCCGGACCCGGGCTGACCCTGGACTCGCTCCCGGTCGCCGAGCGGGTCAGCCTGGCCGGTGACCAGAAGGCCCGTGCCCGGCGCCGCACCATGAAGGGCTTCCGCGACGCCCTCACCGAGGCCGGCAAGGCCCACCCCCACCTCGACCTGGTCTTCGAGGACGGCCACGACCGCTGGACGGAGCACCTCGGGGAGCTCGGCCTCGACCCCGAACTCTTCCGCTACCAGCGCGAGATGAACGCCGACGAGGGTGAGGCCGCCGGCCTGTTCGCGGTCAAGCACGACAGCGACTTCACCGACCTGCTGCTGCGCGCGGTCACCGACACCCGGGACACCGACGGCCTGGCCGACCTCGTCCACGGTTTCGCCGCCAAACTCGGCCGCCGCGCCGAGCTGACCGCCGAACGCGACTTCACCGCCGGCTCGCTGGAGCTGCTGGAGCGCATCGCCGAGGCCACCACCGCCCGCGAGGCCGTCCGCGAGGCCCACCGCACCGCCGAGCGCCGCACCCGCCGCCTCGCCCATGCGCTGACCTCGCGCGCCGCCGCCGAGCGCGACCGTGCCCAGGACCTCGCCATCGAGGTCGCCGCTGCCGCGAGCGCCGTCACCGCCGCCGAGGCCGACCGCACCCGGCACACCCTGATCACCGCCGAGCTGACCCACCGGCACGCCACCCTCGGGCTGGCCGCGGCCACCACCGAGGCCGCCGCGCTGCGCCGCGAACTCATCGAGGCCCGCACCCTGCACTCCGCCTGGCAGGCCGCCGAGGCCGTGCTGCGCCAGCGCGCCGCCGCCGACCGGATGGCCCGGGTGGCCGTCGCGATCCGCGAGGCCGAGCTCGACGCCGCCCCGGCGCTCGCCGCCCGGGCCCGCGCCGCCGCCGCATTGGCCCGCGCCCTGGAAAGCGCGGCCGCGGCCGCCGAGGACCGCGCCGACACCGAGGAGCAGCGCGCCGGCGAGCTCCAGGCGGACGGCGCCAAGGCCCAGTCCGGCGCCACCGAGGCCGCCACCGCCGCCCAGAAGGCCCGCAGCGAGTCCGACCACCTGCGCCAGCGCCTCGCCGAGGTCGAGCGGGAGACCGCCGCCGCGGTCGAGGCCGGCTGGATCGACCCCGGTACCGCCGAGCCCGACCCGGCCCGCGCCGCCCTGCACGCCGCCGACGTCGAGAAGGCCGCCGCCGCCGCCCTCGGGCAGGCCCGGACGGTCGCCGAGGCCGCCGCCGCCCGGCTGCGCGAGGCCGCCGCCGCCACCGGCCGCGCCGAACTCGCGGAAGCCCGCGCCACCGACGCCCGCAAGGCCGCCGTCCGGGCGCTCGCCACCGAGCAGCGCACCGCCGCACTGCTCGCCACCGAGCCCCGGCTGGCCGACCTGCTCTCCCTCACCCCTTACCAGGACGGCGCGGACGAGGCGGCCGGCTTCCTCACCCCCGCCGTCCTCGACCGTTCCGCCGAGGCGCTCCGCGAGCTGCTCGACGAGGCCATCGCCACCGCCGAGCGCACCCTGTTCGACCTGCGCACCGCGGCCGCCGACGACTCCCGGATCCTCGCCGCGCTCGGCGACGGCGGCCTGCTGCCGCCCGGCCCGGACGTGCTCGCCACCGTCGAGTACCTCGCCGAGCACGGCATCCCCGCGCTGCCCGGCTGGCGCTACCTCGCCCAGTCGGTCGACCCGGCCGACCACGAGGCGATCCTCGCCGCCCGGCCCGAACTGGTCGACGGTGTGGTGATCACCGATCCCAACTCGCTCGACCGGGCCCGCGAGACGCTGCAGGCCGCCGCGCTGCTGCCGCGCTCCACCGTCGCCGTCGGCGCCGCCGCCGCGCTGATCGCGCCCATCACCGACGAGCCCGCCTTCTTCCTCGTGCCGCCGAACCCGGCCATGCACGACGAGACCGCCGCCGATGGCGAGCGCCGCGAGCTGCGCTCCCGCGCCACCGCCCGCGAGGAGCACATCCGCGAGCTGGCCGCCCGGCTGGGAGGCGACCGCGCCCTCGCCGCCCGCCTCGCCTCCTGGCACGCCAGCTGCCCGCCCGGCACCCTCGCCGAGCTGGCCGCCGCCGCCGAGGCCGCCCGCGAGCACGCCGAGCAGGCCGCCGCCGCGCTCACCACCCTGCGCGCCGACCACGACGAGGCCGAGGCGGACCACGCCGCCGCGGCCGTCGCCCACGAGGAGCAGCGCGAGGCCGCCCAGCAGGCGCGCCGCCGCGCCGACGCCCTCTCCGGCCTCGCCTTCCGCCTGCGCGAGCGCGCCGGCTGGACGCGGAGCCTGCGCGAACTCGCCGAGGACGCGACGGAGTGCGACCGCCGCCAGGCCCAGTGCGCGGAGCGCGCCCGCACCTGTGACGAGGACCGCCGCGCCGCGCAGCGTGCCGCCGACGACGCCCGCCGCACCGCCCGCACCCTGCGCGCAGAGCGCGCCGAGATCCCCACCGCCGAGCAGGCCGACGAGCCGGAGGGCGTCGCGCCCGCCGCACTGCCCGCCCTGCGCGAGGCCTACCGCGCCGCCTCCCAGCTCTACGAGAAGGTCGGTGTCGGCGCCGACCTGCGCGCCGAGCAGGCCCGCGCCGAGGGCGACGAGGCCGCCGCCGCGACCGAACTCGACCGTCTCACCAACAAGGTCCGCACCCGTGCCGAGGAACTGCTGGGCAGCCCCGACGGCGCCGACGGCCCGGCCCGCCAGGCCGCCGCCGCGCGCGCCGAGGAACTGGTCGCCACCATCGAGGCCCGCGCCGCCGCCGCCAGCGAGCAGCTCGGCCGGCTGCGCGGCGAGGCCGAGCGCTCCGCGCCCGCCGACGGCGAGGCCCACACGGAGCTGCCCGAGGACCTCGTCCCCACCGACCCCGAGCACGCCCAGGTCCTGCTGCGCACCGCCACCACCCGGCTGGCCGAGCGCCGCGAGAGCGTCGACGCCGCGCGCACCGCCCACGCCGACCTGCAGCGCACCTTCGACGCCGCCCAGGCCGCCGCCGCCGACTTCGACGAGCACGCCGGGCAGCTGCGCGACGGCCTGCGCGAGCACCAGGACGAGGACGGCCGCCCGGTCGAGCCCTACCTCGGCCCGCTCGCCGACGCCCGCACCGCCGCTGCGGAGGCCCGCCGCGCCCTGCGCACCGCGGCCGGTGAGCTCTCCTCCGCCGAACTCGCCGTCCGCGACGCCTCCGACGCCCTCGTCCGGCACGCCAACGCGGCCCGCTACGAGGCCGTCCGCACCCCGGCCCGCCAGCAGATCCGCGAACTCCCCGCCGCCGCCCTGCCCGACCACGCCGCCGCCTGGGCCACCGCCTTCGCACCCCGGCTGCGCGTGCTCACCGACGAGCTCGCCCAGCTGGAGCGCAACCGCGGCTCGATCGTCGACCGGCTGCGCGGCCTGGTCGAGTCCTCGCTCACCACCCTGCGCGCCGCCCAGCGGCTCTCCCGGCTGCCCGAGGGCCTGGGGGAGTGGTCCGGCCAGGAGTTCCTCCGGATCCGCTTCGAGGACCCGGACCACGCCACCCTGGTCGAGCGCCTGGGCGAGGTGATCGACGAGGCGACCCGCGCCGCCGTCAAGAAGAACAGCGACCTGCGTCGCGACGGCATGTCCCTGCTGCTGCGCGGTGTCGCCGCCGCGATCGGCCCGCGCGGCGTGAGCGTGGAGATCCTCAAGCCGGACGCGGTGCTGCGCGCCGAGCGGGTCGGCGTCGGCCAGATGTCCGACGTCTTCTCCGGCGGCCAGCTGCTCACCGCGGCCATCGCGCTCTACTGCACCATGGCCGCACTGCGCGCCAACGACCGCGGCCAGTCCCAGCTGCGGCACGCCGGCACGCTCTTCCTGGACAACCCGATCGGCCGCGCCAACGCCACCTACCTGCTGGAGCTCCAGCGGGCGGTCGCGGATGCGCTCGGCGTCCAACTGATCTACACCACGGGCCTGTTCGACACCACCGCGCTGGCCGAGTTCCCGCTGGTCATCCGGCTGCGCAACGACGCCGACCTGCGGGCGGGCCTCAAGTACATCTCGGTGGAGGAGCACCTGCGCCCCGGCCTTCCCGCCCCGCAGGACCCGGACGGCCCGACCGTCCACGGCGAGATCACCGCGACCCGGATGTTCAAGCGCCCCGCGGAGGCCCCGGCCCAGGCCTGACGGGCTACCCCGGCGGCCCCGGCCCGCCTACCGTGGGCGTCATGCTGACGATCGCTCACTTCAGTGACATCCACATCGGGCAGGAGCAGCGCCGGGACGGCGGCGCCCGCGCGTACCGGCGGGCCGAGCAGGTGATGGCGTACCTCAACGCCCTGCCCGGTCCGCTGGACGCCGTGCTGGTCACCGGTGACCTCGCCGACCACGGCCTGCCGCAGGAGTACGAGCGGGTTGCCAAGGTGCTGGTCTCCCGCCACCCGGTGCTCACCTGTCCCGGCAACCACGACCGTCGCGCGCCCTACCGGGAGGGCCTGCTCGGGGAGGCGCCCGCCGACGGCCCGGTCAACCGGCTGCACCCGCTGCCCGGCGCCGACCTGCTGCTGGTCGACTCGTCGATTCCCGGGCGGGCCGACGGCCTGCTCGACGAGGAGACCCTGGCCTGGCTGGACGCCGCGCTCGCGGCGGGCCGCCCGGACCTGCCGGCGCTGGTGGCCTTCCACCACCCGCCGGTGGTCCTCCACCTGCCGACCGTCGACCCGATCCGGCAGTTCGGGGAGCAGCGCCTCGCCGAGGTGCTGGGCCGGCACCCCCGGGTGGCCGCCCTGTTCTGCGGCCACGCCCACACCGGCGCCGCCACCGTCTTCGCCGGGCTGCCGGTGCTGGTCGCGCCCGGTGTGGTGTCCACCGTCACGCTGCCCTGCGAGGGCGGCGGTGGCATCAGCTTCGACCAGCCGCCGATGCTCGCCCTCCACGTGCTGGACGACGGCGGCCGGCTCACCACCCACTACCGGGCCGTCGTCCCGGCCTGACCACCCGCCGGTCACCCCGCCGGCCGGCTGCGAGGAGCCGCCCGGGACCGGCCCGAGCCCTACGGATACGCCGTGGGCACCCGCGACTGCGGCGTGGCCGTGCCGTTCGGGGGCCCGCCCGGGCGCGGCACCGGCCGGGCCCCGCCGGGCGCCCGGCTGCCGGCCATCGGCGAGGCCGAGTTCGGCCCGCGCATCCGCTGGGCGGCGACCTGGCGCGAGATCAGGATCTCCAGCAGGCACCACATGGTGCCGAACACCCCGAGGCCCATCGCCATCAGCGCCGGCGTCATCAGCCAGCTGTCGGCGTACGAGGCCAGTGTCGCGATCAGCAGTCCGACCATGGTGAAGGCCAGGCAGAGCACCGCCCGGACGACGGCGGCGCGCACCTCGTCGGGCAGGCGGCGACGGCGTGCGGCTGACATCGGACGACCCCCAGGCGCGGTCACGGTGGCAGAGCGGGCAGGAACGGGCGGAGCGGGCAGGAGCGGGTAGTGCGGGCGCGCGAGGATGCGCCCCCTGCGCACCACTCTGCCCCGTCGTACCCGGACTATGCGTCCGAACCATCCGAACTGCCGTCAAATCGTGTGATCTGTGCCGGAATCCGGCCTGAACCTACAGGCGGCCGGCCGGGCGGGGCGGCAGGTCACGCCAGTTGCTGGTTCAGCTCCTCCAGCGCGCCCGCCACGATCGTCCGCATCGCCCGCTCCGCGTGCTCGGCGTCCCCCGCGCAGATCGCCTCGGCGACCTCGCGGTGCAGCCGGATCGCGTACGACTCCGGCTGATGGGGCATCAGATGGTACTCGGTCCGGCCGGTCAGCACCGCCCCCACGGTGTCCCCGAGGTGGGCGAACATCTCGTTGCGGGAGGCCCGCAGGACGGTGGCGTGGAAGGCGATGTCGTGCCGCAGGAAGGTCTCCAGATCGGCGGCGCGCGCCGTCATCGTCAACTCCACCGCCAGCGAGCTGAGTTCCCGGCGCTCGTCGTCGGTTGCGTGCCGTGCGGCGAGCGCCGCCGCGGCCGGTTCGACGGCGACCCGTAGCGACCCGAGCGAGCGCAGTTGGGCCGGGCGGTCGCTGCCCGCCAGTCGCCACCGGATCACCAGCGGGTCGAAGACGTCCCAGGTCGACCTCGGCTGCACGGTGATGCCGACCCGCCGCCGGGAGGCCACCAGGCGCATCCCCTCCAGGATCCGCACCGCCTCGCGGACCACCGTCCGCGAGACCCCGAAGCGCTCCTCCAGCTCCTCGCTGCGCAGCACCGCGCCCTCGGGAATCTCCCCGGCGGCGATGGCCGGTCCGAGCTCGGCAAGCAGTCGGCCGGGCAGCCCCTGGATCTCCATCCGCCCAGCCTAGGGCCTGTCGCCGGACTCCGGCCCGCGGGGCGCCCGACGGCGGCCCCCGGACGCCCTGACGCGTCCCCGGGCGGACCCTCCGCGTTTCCGGCCGGCCGCCCGACGTGCTCCTGCACACGCTCAAAAGTATGACGATTTGGTTTCTGGCACTTGAATACGTCATATCTTTGGAGCGATAGTGGCGGCCAGGCAACGAAGGAGCAGCACCGATGGCTCTCAGCGTCGAGAACCACGACACCCCCGCACCCGACAACCCCGGCCCCCTGACGGTCGTGGTGATGGGTGTCTCCGGTGTCGGCAAGACCACCGTGGCCCGGCTGTTGGCCGACCGCCTCGACCTCCCCTATGCCGAGGCGGACGACTTCCACCCGCCGGCCAACATCGCCAAGATGTCGGCCGGCATCCCGCTGGACGACGCGGACCGCGCGCCCTGGCTGCGCGCTCTCGGCGCCTGGCTGGGGGAGCGGGCGCAGGCCGGTACCGGTGGCGTGGTCACCTGCTCGGCGCTGAAGCACCACTACCGCGACACCCTGCGCGCGGCCTGCCCGGGCGCCTTCTTCCTGCACCTCAGCGGGGGGCACGAGCTGGTCGGAGACCGGCTCGCCCACCGCACCGGCCACTTCATGCCGCCGTCGCTGCTCGACTCGCAGTACGCCGCCCTGGAACCCCTCGGGCCGGACGAGCGCGGCGCCGTGCTGGACGTCGGACCGATCCCCGAAGAACTCGTCGAGATGGCCGTGGCACTGCTGCGGCCCGTCAATGGAGACCTCGCGTGACCCCCACTCTGCTCGCGGCGGCCGCCCCACCGGCCCTGCCGCACACCGACAGCGACACCCAGCTGCTGCTCGCGGTGCTGCTCAGCATCGGCGCCATCGTGGTGCTGATCACCCGGCTGAAGCTGCACCCGTTCCTCGCCCTCACCCTCGGGTCGGGCCTGCTGGCCGCCGTCGCGGGCGCCCCCTTCGACAAGCTGCTGGGGAGCTTCTCCACGGGCTTCGGCGCGACCGTCGCGGGCGTCGGCCTGCTGATCGGGCTGGGCGCGATGCTCGGCAAGCTGCTCGCCGATTCCGGTGGGGCGAACATCATCGCCGACACCGTGCTCTCCCGCTCCGGGCCCAGGGCCCTGCCCTGGGCGATGGCGCTGATCGCGGCCGTGCTGGGCCTGCCGCTGTTCTTCGAGGTCGGCGTCGTCCTGCTGATCCCGATCGTGCTGCTGGTCGCCCGCCGGGGCAACGTCCCGCTGATGCGGGTCGGCATCCCCGCGCTGGCCGGGCTCTCCGTGCTGCACGGGCTCGTCCCGCCGCACCCGGGCCCGCTGGTGGCGGTGGACGCGCTGAAGGCGGATCTCGGGATCACCCTGGCGCTCGGCCTGCTGATCGCCGTCCCGACCCTGATCATCGCCGGTCCGCTGTTCGCCCGGCTCGCCGAGCGCTGGGTCGGCCCGCTGGAGATCCCGCAGGCCACCGCACCCGTGGAGACGGAGAAGCGCGAGCACACGCCGAGCTTCGGCGCGGTCCTCGCCACCATTCTGCTGCCCGTCGCCCTGATGCTCGGCAAGGCGCTGGCCGACGTCGTCATCGACGACCCGAAGGCGATGCCGCAGCGGGTGTTCGACTTCATCGGCTCGCCGCTGATCGCCCTGCTCGCGGCCACCCTGCTCGGCATGCTGACGCTCGGCCGGGCGGCCGGCTTCTCCAAGGACCGGATCTCGGAGACCGTCGGGAAGTCGCTCGGTCCGATCGCGGGCATCGTCTTCATCGTCGGCGCGGGCGGCGGCTTCAAGCAGACGCTGATCGACGTCGGCGTGGGCAACGCCGTCAGCGAGTGGTCGAGCAAGTGGCACATCTCGGCGCTGCTGCTCGGCTGGCTGATCGCCGTCCTGATCCGGCTGGCCACCGGGTCCGCCACGGTCGCCACCATCACCGCCGCCGGCATCGTCGCCCCGCTGGCCGCCGACATGTCGTCCACCCACGCGGCCCTGCTGGTGCTGGCGATCGGCGCAGGTTCGCTCTTCTTCTCGCACGTCAACGACGCCGGCTTCTGGCTGGTGAAGGAGTACTTCGGGATGAGCGTCGGTCAGACCCTGAAGTCCTGGTCGGTGATGGAGACGGTGATCTCGGTGGTCGCCATCGCGCTGATCATGCCGCTCAGCCTGATCATCTGACCGCGGCCGGCACCGGCCGGCCACGGTCCCGCCGCACGCCCCGGAGGGCGGCACCCGTGCGCAACGGGTGCCGCCCTCCGCGCGTTCGGGGGCGGGCGCGCGGGCTCAGCCCAGCAGCCCGCCCAGCACCGCCGCGCTCGCCGCCAGTAGCTCCTCCGCCGCCGGACCGCCGGCCGCCGTCCGGGCCAGCAGGCCCTCCCGGGCGGCCAGGATCACCGCGGCCGCCTGCCCGGCCCCGGCGCCCGGCGGCACCAGCCCGGGCAGTGCCCGTTCCAGGACGCCCCCCAGCGCCGCCGAGACCGCCCGGTCGTGCTCCGCGACGCGTTCGGCCAGGCCCGGCGTCCGGGCGGCCAGCAGCCGGAACTCCAGGAAGAGCAGGATCCAGCCCGTCTCGGCCGGCTCGACCCTCAGCAGCGCCTCGACCAGCCGCCGGGCGCGTTCCTGCGGTGCCAGTGCCGCGGCGGACGCCGCTAGCCGCTCCAGTTCGCCGATCCGGTCCGTCGCCTGCTCGTCGAAGAGCGCCAGCAGCAGGTCCTCCTTGGTGGCGAAGTTCGAGTAGAAGGCGCCGCGGGTGTAGCCGGCGGCGCCGCAGATGTCCTCGATGCTGGTCCGCCCGTACCCGGCGGAGAGGAACAGGTCGCTGGCCGCGGCGAGGATCCGTGCCCGGGTGTGGACGCGTCGGCGCGGGGGTCTGGGGGAGCCGGGTTCGGCCGGAGGGGGATTCACAAGATCACGATACATGGTGTATTCAATACAGGTCGTATTGAACTAGCCTCCGGGGGAACCACACCATGAGCCGACTGCTGATCACCCACGCCCACCTGCTCCACCCCGAGACCGGCACCCGCACCGACGCCGGCTGGATCGAGATCGCCGACGGCCGGATCGCCGCCACCGGCACCGGCCGCCCGCCCGCGCCCGGCGACGGCGTCCGGGTGATCGACGCCCAGGGCGCCACCGCACTGCCCGGCCTGATCGACGCCCACGTCCACCTGCTGGTCACCACCCTCGACCTCCAGGCGGTCGCGAACTGGACCCCGGGCTACCTCACCGTGCGTGCCCTCGCCGAGGCCGGGCGGATGCTGCGCCGCGGCTTCACCACCGTCCGGGACGTCGGCGGCGCCGACCACGGCATGGCCCGCGCGCTGGACGAGGGTCTGGCCCTCGGTCCCCGGCTGATCCACGGCGGCAAGGCGCTCTCCCAGACCGGCGGCCACGGCGACCTGCGCCCGCTCGGCGAGGACGCCCCGCCCTGCTGCGAGTCCCGCCCGAACTTCGCCCGGATCGCCGACGGTGTGGACGCCGTCCGAGCCGCCGCCCGGGACGAGTTCCGCAAGGGCGCCGCCCACCTCAAGGTCCTGCTCTCCGGCGGCGTCGCCTCCCCGCACGACGAGATCGCCGCCGTCCAGTACAGCGAGGAGGAGATCCGCGCCGCCGTCGAGGAGGCGGAGAACCACAACCGCTACGTCACCGTGCACGCCTACCACCCCCGCGCCGTGGCCCGGGCACTGCGGGCGGGCGTGCGGTGCGTCGAGCACGGCAACCTGATCGACGACGAGACGCTCGCACTGCTGGTGGAGAAGGACGCCTTCCTGGTGCCGACCCTGGTCGCGTACGAGCAGACGGCGAAGCTCGGCGCCCGCTCCGGACTGCCCGAGTCCTCGCAGCGCAAGCTGGCCGAGGTCCGCGACGCCGGGCTGGCGGCGCTGGAACGCGCCCACCGCGCGGGCGCCAACCTGGTCTACGGCAGCGACCTGCTCGGGCCGCTGCACCCGGCGCAGCTGGAGGAGTTCCGGCTGCGCGCCGAGGTGCAGCCGGCTGCGGACGTGATCCGCTCGGCCACCAGCACGGCGGCCCGGCTGCTCGGGATGGAGGGGCGGCTCGGCACCCTGGCGCCCGGCGCCCACGCCGACCTGCTGCTCGTCGACGGCGATCCGCTGGCCGACCTCGGGGTGTTGACGGCCCCGGAGCGGTACCTGAGGCACGTGGTCAAGGCCGGCGCGGTGGTCTGACCGGCGGAGTTCCGGTCGGAGCCGGCCGGAGAGGGCCGGAGGGGGCCGGCGCCGACCGGTAGTGCGCGGCGCCGGTCCGGCCGGCCGGCGGGGGCTACCGGTCGGCGCCGAGCCGGAGGACGTCCCCGGCGGCCTCGTCACGGCCGGAGTCGCCGGCCGCCCGGTCGGAGCGGCTCGGCGTCAGCCGTCGCGCCGGGAAGATCATCCGACGAGATGATCACCAACGCCGTTGCGTTTCAGGCCTTGAGTCGCAGGTCAAGCCGTGGTGAACGGCGCAACGGGACGTCCTGAAAGATCAGCTCGGCGACGGCGTCGACCCTGACCCACGAGCTCGACCAACCAGAGAGAGGCCCCCGGATAACGGTTCCGACCGGGCTCTTGCAGTTGCGCCGGTTGCTTCTCATAATTCCGGAGCCCGCAGTCAACACGAGTTGCCAATTCGTGTTGAGGGCCCCTTTCCTCATGACCGCGCTCCGGGAGCTCCACCATGGCAACACGGCAGGACGTGGCACTACTCGCGGGCACCTCGCCCTCGGTCGTCAGCTACGTGCTCAACAACGGGCCCAGGACCGTCGCCCCAGCGACCCGGGAGCGGGTCCTGGCCGCCGTGCAGGAGCTCGGCTACCGGCCCAACGCGGTGGCCCGCTCGCTGCGCCTCAGCCACACCATGACCCTGGGACTGATCGTCCCCGACGCGGCCAACCCGTTCTTCGCGGAGCTGGCCCGCGCCCTGGAGGACCACGCCTGGGCGGCCGGCTACACCCTGCTGGTCGGCAACACGGTGGACGACCCCGGCCGCGAGGCCGGGTACATCCGGACCTTCCTGGACCGTCAGGTCGACGGTCTGGTGCTGATCCCCGCCCAGGGTGACCAGCCCTGGCGGACCGAGCTGGCCCGCAGCGGCGTCCCGAGCCTGGTCTTCGACCGGGCCCTGGACGGGGCCGGCATCTCGCAGGTGCTGGTCGACAACGTGCGCGGCGCCCAGCAGGCCACCGAGCACCTGCTGGCGCACGGCCGCCGCCGGGTCGGCTGCATCGCCGGCCCGCTCGGCATCCACCCCACCGTCGACCGGGTCGTCGGCTGGCGGCGGGCGCTGGAGCAGGCCGGACTCAAGGCCGGCTCCGGATCGGGCGGCCGAACGGGCTGGGAGTCCTGCCCGGACGCCGCACCGCTGCTGCACGGCTCCTTCGGCCTGCTGGACGGCTACCGCTCCGGCCGCGCGCTGCTCTCCCGGGACCGCTCGGTGGACGCCCTCTTCGTCACCTCCGACGAGCAGGCCGCCGGCGTCCTGCGAGCCGCCACCGAACTGGGCATCCGAGTGCCCCAGGACCTGGCGCTGGTCTCCTTCGACGGCATCGCGGGCGGCGCCTACACCACCCCGGCACTGTCCACCATGCGCCAGCCGGTCGAGGAGCTCGGCCGGACCGCGATCGCCCGGCTGCTCGACCGGATGAAGGCCCCGGACCTGCCGATCACCCGGGACGTCCTGCCGGTGACCCTGCTGGCCCGGGGATCCTGCGGCTGCCCGGACCCGGTGGGCGGGGAACACCCCGCCCTGCCGGCGGCCGACGGGAGCGCCGCCACCCGGGCCTGCCCCGACCCCACCCCTGACCAAGAGAACCACGGAGCACAGAGCAATGACTGAACGACTGGTTGTCGTCGGCAGCCTCAACATGGACCTGTCGATCATGGTCCCCCGGCTGCCCGAACCAGGCGAGACGGTGCAGGGGGCCGATGTGGTCCGAGGCGCCGGCGGCAAGGGAGCCAACCAGGCGGTCGCCGCCGCCCGCCTCGGGGCCGAGGTCCGGATGGTCGGACTGCTCGGTGACGACGCGTTCGGCACCGAGCTGCGCAGCTGCCTCACAGGGGAGGGCGTCGACGACCGGGCGGTCGCCGACCTGCCCGGCGCGGCCTCCGGACTGGCCCTGATCGTGGTCCAGCAGGACGGCGAGAACACCATCACCCTCTCGCCCGGCGCCAACCGCCATCTCGACGTCCCCGCACTGGAGTCGCTGACGGACGGTCCGCTCGCCGGACCGGCCGACACCGTCCTGTTCCAGCTGGAGGTGCCGCTGCCGACCGTCCTGGCCGCCGCCCGCGCCGCCCGCGCCGCCGGAGCACTGACGGTGCTGAACGCCGCGCCCCGGCCCGACCCGGGGCCGGTGCTCACCGAACTGCTGCGCGAGGTGGACGTGCTGGTGGTCAACCAGACCGAGGCCGCCGGGCTGCTCGGCCTCACCGCCGACGCGCTCCGGGGCGAGCAGGACTGGACGGCCCATGCCGAACGGCTGCGCGAACTCGGCCCGACCACCGTGGTGGTGACCCTCGGCGCGGCCGGCGCGGTCGCCGCCGGTCCGCAGGGACGGCTCGGCCAGCCGGGCTTCCCGGTCGCCGCCGTGGACACCGTCGGCGCGGGCGACGCGTTCTGCGCCCAGCTCTCGATCGCGCTGGGCGTGGGCCGCCCGCTCGCCGAGGCCGTCCGGCGGGCCTGCGCGGCCGGCGCGCTCGCCGCCACCCGGGCCGGCGCGCAGCACTCGCTGCCCACCCGGGCCGAGGTGGACGCCCTGCTGGCGGGGGCGGCCGACCTGGCCGACGCCGCGGCCTCCGGGCCGGTTCAGCGGACCGAGGTGCGGCATGCGCCCTGACGGCCTCTGGCACCCCCGGCTGCTCCAGCTGATCAGCTCGCTCGGCCACGGCGACCTGCTGGTGGTCGCCGACCCGGGACTCCCGGTGCCGCCGGGCGTGGAGAGCATCGATCTGGTCTGGCGGCGCGGCGACCCGCCGTTCCTGCCGGTGTTGGCGGCGGTCCTCGACGAACTCGTGGTCGAGCACGCCGACCTCGCCGAGGAGCTGACCGACCCGGTCCTGCTGGCCGGTCTCGACAGCCGGTTCGAGCAGCACGGCCTCACCGGCGCGGTCGGCCGGCTCCCGCACGAGCGCCTCAAGGACCTCACCCGCTCCGCCCGCGCCGTCGTCCGAACCGGCGAGGCCACCCCCTACGCCAACGTCGTCCTCCGGGCCGGCGTGCCGTTCTGACGAAGCGTCACCCAGCGCGCGACTTCCCCCACCGCGCCCGCTCCACCTTCGTGCCATCCCCCCACCCGAAAGGCCGCACCCTCATGAACACCAAGCTCACCCTGACCGCCTGCACCGCTCTCGTCCTGGCCGCCGCCCTCACCGCCTGCGGACAGGAGGGCGACAACTCCCAGTCGACGAGCGCGGCCGCGAAGGGCGGCAAGCCCACGGTCTGCCTGGTGATGAAGTCGCTCGGCAACGAGTACTTCCAGACCATGGAGAAGGGTGCCGAGGAGCACGCCGGACAGCGCGGAGACCTGACCCTGAACGCGACCGGCATCCAGAACGAGACCGACATCGACGGCCAGGTCGCCGCCGTCAACAAGTGCATCACCGACAAGGCCGCCGCCCTGGTGATCGCTCCCGCCGACTCCCGCGCGCTGATCGCCCCGCTGCAGCGTGCCTCCAAGGCCGGGATGAAGCTGGTCAACATCGACGTCAAGCTGGACGACGCCGCGCTCAAGTCCGCCGGCCTCGACGTCCCCTTCGTCGGCCCGGACAACGCCGCCGGCGCCCAGAAGTCCGGTGACGTGCTGGCCAAGGCGCTCGGCGCCGGCGGCAAGGTGGTCATCCTCGAAGGCGTCTCGGGTGCGGCCAACGCCCAGCAGCGCAAGGCCGGTTTCGAGGCCGCCGCCACGGCCGGCGGGCTCCAGGTGCTCGACTCCAAGTCCGCGAACTGGGAGACCGACCAGGCCTACACCGTCACCACCAACCTGATCACCGCCCACCCCGACCTCCAGGGCGTGATGGCCTCCAACGACAACATGGCGCTGGGCGCGATCAAGGCCATCGCGGCGGCCAAGAAGCAGGGGCAGATCAAGGTCACCTCCTTCGACAACGTCGACGCGATCCACCCGTACGTCCAGGACGGCACCGTGGTGGCGACCGTGGACCAGTACGCCGCCAAGCAGGCCGGTGACGGCATCGACGTGGCGATGAACGAGATCGCCGGCCAGCAGGTGAGCTCCTGGGTGAAGACCGACGTCAAGGTGATCACCAAGGCCGACCTCGGCTGACCCGGCTCCCGGACGGGCGCGGGCCGACTCCCCCCACCGGCCCGCGCTCCGATCCGCACCCTCGATCCGCATCCGACCCGCGCCCCCAGCCGGAAGGCGAGCCCACCCCATGAACACACCCGACACCAGCCCTCCTGCCCCGGTGCTCGCTGCCGTCGGTATCAGCAAGCGCTTCCCCGGCGTCCAGGCCCTCGACGACGTCCGGCTCGAACTGCTCCCCGGCGAGGTGCACGCCCTGCTCGGTGAGAACGGCGCCGGCAAGTCGACCCTGGTCCGGATCCTGGCCGGCATCCAGCGGCCGGACGGCGGCGGCATGACCCTCGACGGCGAGCCCTACCAGCCCGCCGACACGGCCGCCGCGATCCGGGCCGGCGTCCAGGTGGTGCACCAGGAGCTCAACCTGCTGCCGAACCTCACCGTCGCCGAGAACCTCTTCATGCAGAACCTCCCGCGGCGGTTCGGCCTGGTCGACCGCCACGAACTGAACCGCCGCGCCGCCGAACTGCTCGCCGAGGTCGGCCTGGACATCAGCCCCCGGACGAAGGTCGAGCGGCTCGGCATCGCCCAGATGCAGCTGCTGGAGATCGCCCGGACGCTCTGGCAGGACTGCCGGGTGCTGGTGATGGACGAACCCACCGCGACCCTGACTCCCCGGGAGACCGAGCGGCTGTTCACCCTGCTGCGCCGGATCACCGCGCGCGGCACCGCCGTGCTCTACATCTCGCACCACCTGGAGGAGGTGTTCGAGATCGGCGACCGGATGACGGTCTTCCGCAACGGGCGGTACGTCACCACCCGCGACCTCGCCGACACCGACACCGCCGAGGTGATCCGGCTGATGGTGGGCCGGGACCTCCAGCACGAGTACCCGCCGTACCTGCCCTGCGAGCCCGGTCCGGAGCTGCTGCGAGCCGAGGGGCTCCAGCCGCAGGACGGACACCCCGTCAGCTTCGCGCTCCGGGCCGGCGAGGTGGTCGGCGTGGCCGGGCTGGTCGGCTCCGGCCGGACCGAGACGGTCCGGGCGATGTTCGGCGCGGACCGGCCCGTCGGCGGAAAGGTCCTGGTCAAGGGCGTACCGGCGAAGATCCGAACCCCCAGGGACGCGGTGCGGCACGGCATCAGCCTGCTCACCGAGGACCGGAAGAGCCAGGGGCTGGTGCTCGACATGCCGCTGGCTGCCAACGTCACCCTGACCGCGACCCACAAGGTCTCCCGGGGCGGCCTGCTCCGGCGGGCGGAGGAGCACCGGCTGGCCCGGCACGCGGTGGACAGCCTCGCCGTCCGCACCCCCGGCGTCCGGCACCCCGTCCGCACTCTCTCCGGCGGCAACCAGCAGAAGGTCGTGCTCGGCCGCTGGCTGCTGGCCGACACCGACGTCCTGATGGTGGACGAGCCGACCCGGGGCATCGACGTCGGCGCCCGCTACGAGATCCACCAGCAGCTGGTGGATCTGGCCCGGGCCGGAAAGGCCCTGTTGGTCGTCTCCTCCGACCTGCCCGAACTGATGGGCATCTGCGACCGGATCCTGGTCTTCTCCCGGGGCCGGATCGCCGGCGAGGTGCCCCGCGAGGAGTTCGACAGCTCGCACATCCTGACCCTGGCCTACTCCGGCTACGTTTCCGCGCCCGCCCCCGCCCCCGCCTCCGCGCCGCCCTCCGGCACGGCTCCCGCAGCCGAGCGCCTTACAGCTGAGGCATCCGCCACCCGCACGCCTGCCGAGGCCACTTCAACGAACGGTGACACCCGATGACCACCTCTGCCGCCCTCACCCGCAAACCCCGCTCCGCGGCACTGCTCGCCCGCCAGGTCATGGGGGAGGCGGGGATCGGGATCGCCCTGCTCGCCCTGCTGGCCGTCTTCACCGTCGCCGCACCGAAGTTCGCCACCTCGGACAACCTCACCAACATCGCCACCGAGATCACCCTCAACACCATGCTCGCGGTCGGCATGACCTTCGTGATCCTGGTCGGTGGCATCGACCTGTCGGTCGGCTCGGTGATGGCCCTGTCGGCGGTGGTGGCCGGCCCGCTGCTGACCGCGCACGGTCTTTCCACCCCGGTCGCGATCCTGCTCGCGGTGCTGGTCTCGGCCCTGGTCGGGATGGGCTGCGGACTGGTCAACGGCTTCGTCTCGGAGCGCTGGCGGGTGCCGTCGTTCATCATCACGCTGGGCATGCTCAACGTGGCGCGCGGCGCCGCCCTCCAGTACACCGACGCCAAGACCGTGTACGACTTCCCGGTCGGGTTCAGCCGGTTCGGCACCTCCACCGTGCTCGGCATCCCGACCCTGTTCTGGATCGCGCTGGCGATGGTCGCGGTGGGGCATCTGGTGCTGACCCGCACCGTGTTCGGCCGCCTGGTCTTCGCCATCGGCAGCAACGAGGAGGCGGTCCGGCTCTCCGGCCACCGCACCTCGATCGTCAAGGTCGCCGTCTTCGTGATCAGCGGTCTCACCGTCGGCATCGCCGCCGTCACCTACATGGCCCGGCTCAACATCGCCAGCCCGATCCTGGGCGGCGGCTACGAGCTCAGCGCCATCGCGGCGGTGGTGATCGGCGGGGCCTCGCTCTCCGGCGGCAAGGGCTCGATGATCGGCACCCTGCTCGGCGCCTGCCTGCTCGGTGTGCTCACCAACGGCCTGCTGCTGATGGGCGTCTCCGACTTCCAGCGACAGATGATCACCGGACTGGTCATCATGGTCGCCGTGGTGGTGGACTACTACCGGGGCCGGCTGGCCGCCCGCCTGCCCGTCGAGGCCTGAACCGGCCGGGCCGGGCGACCGCCCGGTCCGGCGTCTCGAAGGGTCCGCGCAGCGCAGCGGCGCCGAGCCGGCGGTCGGCGGCGGGCGCGTGCCAGGGGGAGACGGCCGGGACGGCCGGGTCCAGCGGGCCGGGGCCGGCTGGACCTCTCCTGCAACGGGACTCCCGATGATCTTCTTGCTCGACACGAGCTGATCCATCGGGAGTCCCGTTGCGCCGTTCACCAGGGCTTGACCTGCGCCTCAAGACCTGAAACGCAACGTCGTTGAGATGATCATGGTAAATCAGGACGAGATCCCGGGGGATCCGTCCGGGCATGCCGGAGGGCGGGCACCCCAGCCCTGGGTGCCCGCCCTCCGGGTCCTGCGCGCCGGTGCTCACCCGCCCCGGCGCTTCGCGAGGCTGTGCCTACTTGGCCGCGCGCTTCGCGAGGAAGGCCTCGACGTCGGAGCGGATCTCCGGGGTGTCCAGGCCGCGGACGGTCATCGTGGTGCGGCGGCGCAGCACGTCGTCCGTGGTGTAGGCCCACTCGCTGTCGGCGGCGTAGGCGACCTGAGCCCAGACGTCCGGACCGTCCTCGTGGATCGGCCGGCCGAGCTCCGGGTTCTCGTCGATCATGCGGGCGATCTCGAAGGAGAGCGTGCCGTAGTGGCTGGCCAGGTGCTTGGCGACCAGCGGCTCCATCCGCGAGCCGGGCTCACGGTCGATCAGCAGGCGGTGCGCGACGGCGTTCGGCGCGCCGACGCCGGGCAGCGGGACGGTCCGGGCGATGGTCGACATGTCCTCGCCGAGGGTGGTGCCGGGCACGTGCGCCAGCTTCTCCAGCACGGTCCGGCCGATGTGCCGGTAGGTGGTCCACTTGCCGCCGGCGACCGACAGCATGCCGCCCTTGCCCTCGGTGACGACCGTCTCGCGCTTGGCGGCGGCGGTGTCGCCGGGGCCGCCGGGCAGCACCCGCAGGCCGGCGAAGGCGTAGGTGATCAGGTCGCGGTCGAGGTGCTCGTCGCGGATGGCGTGCGCGGCCTCGCCCATGATCTGGTCGATGTCCGCCTCGGTGGCCCGGACGTCCTGCGGGTCGCCGGTGTACTCCTCGTCGGTGGTGCCGAGCAGGACGTGGTCCTCCCACGGGATGGCGAAGGAGACGCGGTACTTGTCGATCGGGATGGTCAGCGCGGCGCGCCACGGGGCACGGCGCTTGACCACGACGTGCGCGCCCTTGGAGAGGCGGATCGACGGCGCGGCGCCGGCGTCCTCCATCGTGCGCAGGTGGTCGACCCACGGGCCGGTGGCGTTGAGCACCAGGCGGGCGTTGACGCCGAACTCGGTGCCGTCCAGGCGGTCCTTGAGGTCGGCGCCGGTGACCCGGCCGGCGGTGAAGCGCAGGCCGGTGACCTCGGCGTGGTTGAGCACCACGGCGCCGGCGTCGACGGCGGCGCGCACCGTCATCACGGCGACGCGCGAGTCGTTCATCTGGTGGTCGCCGTAGACGGCGACCGAGCGCAGGCCCTCGGTGCGCAGCGCGGGCACCTGCTGGGCGGCGTGCGCGGCGGTGGAGACCCGGCCCATGCCGTCACGGAAGGCGGAGAGCGCCGAGTACAGGAAGACACCGGCGCCGAGCTTGGGAGCGCTGTGCGGGCCGCCCTTGTAGACCGGCACGAAGAAGGTCAGCGGGTTGACCAGGTGCGGGGCGACGTCGGTGGCGAGCGCGCGGCGCTCCTTGTGGTTCTCGGCGACCAGCTTGACCGCGCCGGTCTGCAGGTAGCGCAGGCCGCCGTGGACGAGCTTCGAGGAGGCGCTGGAGGTGGCTCCGGCGAAGTCGCCGGCATCGACCATGGCGACCTTCAGGCCCGCCTGGGAGGCGGTCCAGGCAACGGCCGTGCCGAGGATGCCGCCCCCGATCACCAGCAGGTCGTAGGTGGCCTTGCCCAGCAGCTCGCGGGTCTCGGCACGGGAGGCGGTGCGGCCGGCGAAGCGCTCGGCGCCCAGGGTCGGGATGGTTGCCATGGTGTGTGTACGGCGTCGCGGGTCGGGCGGCGCCGTTACTCCTCTCGGTGTGCGGTGCGGCCCCTGCTGAGAGGCCGGTTCGGCCCGGTGCGGCGGGCCGGTGAAACGGGAGCGGGCCGGTCGGGGCCCGGGGGCCCCGACCGGCTCCGCGGTCAGATCTGCTCGTCCTCCTCCACCCAGCCCATGGTGCGCTCCACGGCCTTGAGCCACTTCTTGTACTCGCGGTCCCGGGTGGCCTCGTCCATCCGCGGCGTCCACTCGGCGGCGCGGTGCCAGTTGGCCCGCAGGGTGTCCAGGTCGTTCCAGAAGCCGACGGCCAGGCCGGCCGCGTAGGCGGCGCCCAGCGCGGTGGTCTCGGCCACGTACGGGCGCTCGACCGGAGCGTCCAGCACGTCGGCGATGTTCTGCATGAGCAGGTTGTTGCTGGTCATGCCACCGTCGACCTTGAGGGCGGTGAGCTCGACGCCGGAGTCCTTCTGCATGGCGTCGACTACCTCGCGGGTCTGCCAGGCGGTGGCCTCCAGCACGGCGCGGGCCAGGTGGCCCTTGGTGACGTACCGGGTCAGACCGGCGATCACACCGCGGGCGTCGGAACGCCAGTACGGGGCGAACAGGCCGGAGAACGCCGGGACGAAGTAGGCGCCGCCGTTGTCCTCGACGGTGTTGGCGAGGGTCTCGATCTCGGCGGCGGTGGAGATGATGCCGAGCTGGTCGCGCAGCCACTGGACGAGCGAGCCGGTGACGGCGATCGAGCCCTCCAGCGCGTACACCGGCTTCTGGTCGCCGATCCGGTAGCCGACGGTGGTCAGCAGCCCGTGGTACGAGTTGACGACGTCCTCGCCGGTGTTCAGCAGCAGGAAGGTCCCGGTGCCGTAGGTCGACTTGGCCTCACCCTTGTCGAAGCAGGTCTGGCCGAACAGCGCGGCCTGCTGGTCGCCGAGGGCGGAGGCGACCGGCACGCCCGCCAAGTCGCCGACGGCCTCGCCGTAGACCTCGGCGGAGGAGCGGATCTCCGGCAGGACGGCCATCGGCACGCCCATCGACTCGGCGATCTTGTCGTCCCACTGCAGCGAGTGCAGGTTCATCAGCATGGTGCGGCTGGCGTTGGTGACGTCGGTGACGTGCTTGCCGCCGTTGACCCCACCGGTGAGGTTCCAGATCACCCAGGTGTCCATGGTGCCGAACAGGATGTCGCCGGCCTCGGCGCGCTCGCGCAGGCCGTCGACGTTGTCCAGCAGCCAGCGGATCTTCGGGCCGGCGAAGTAGCTGGCCAGCGGGAGGCCGGTCTCGCGGCGGAAGCGGTCCTGGCCGACGTTGCGGCCCAGCTCGCGGCAGAGCCCCTCGGTGCGGGTGTCCTGCCACACCAGGGCGTTGTGCACCGGCACGCCGGTGTTCTTGTCCCACAGGACGGTGGTCTCGCGCTGGTTGGTGATGCCGATCGCGCGGATGTCGTCCCTGGTCAGGCCGGCCTTCTCCAGCGCGCCGCGGACCACCGACTGCACCCGGGTCCAGATCTCGGCGGCGTCGTGCTCGACGTAGCCGGGCTGGGGGAAGATCTGCCGGTGCTCCTGCTGGTCGACGGCGACGATCCGGCCGTCCTCACCGAAGATGATGCAGCGGCTGGAGGTCGTGCCCTGGTCGATCGCGGCGATGTAGTTGCCAGTGCCAGTGGAGGTCATGAGGGTCCTCGGCTCAGGAAGGGGGTTTCGGGGTGGGTGGGTCTGACCTTCTGGTCAGTCCCCGTGCTCGGGCGGGGTGGAAACCCGAGGAGCGTCAGAACGCGACGTGGTACAGGCCGCCGGCCAGCAGGCCGCCGATGACGGGCCCGACCACCGGGATCCAGGCGTAGGACCAGTCGGAGCCGCCCTTGTTCGGGATCGGCAGCAGCGAGTGCACGATGCGCGGGCCCAGGTCGCGGACCGGGTTGATCGCGTAGCCGGTCGGGCCGCCTAGCGAGAGGCCGATGCCGACGACGGTGAAGGCGACGATCAGGATGCCGGTGCCGGAGAGGCCGAGACCCTTGGTCAGGCCCTGGGTGAGGATGCCGAGGCAGAGCACCATGGTGCCGATGATCTCGGTGAGCAGGTTCTGGATCGGGTTCCGGATCTCGGGACCGGTCGAGAAGATGCCCAGGGTCGCCTCCTTGTTGGCCTGGAACTGGCCGAGGTAGGTGACCCAGACGAGGACGGCGCCGATCATCGCGCCGAGCAGCTGGGAGCCGAGGTAGACCGGGACCTTGCTCCAGTCACCGCTGTCGACGGCGAGGGCGAGGGTGACGGCCGGGTTCAGGTGCGCGCCCGACTTGGGAGCCGACATGTAGGCGGCGATCATCACCGCGAATCCCCAGCCGAAGGTGATCGCCAGCCAGCCGGCGTTGAGGGCCTTCGACTTCTTGAGCGTCACGGCGGCGCAGACGCCACCGCCGAGAAGTATCAGTGCGGCGGTGCCGAGGGTTTCGCCGACGAAGATGTCGCCGTTGGAGAACGCGGACACAAAGACTCCCTTGTCCATATGGCCCGGAGGTGCGGGTGGGGGCAGGAGGCCGAGCGATCGCTGTGCGGGTGAGCGCTTGGTGGGAGTGATCTTCTCGGCCATCGTTCGACAATGTCGACCGTCATGCGGAAGCTTCCTCCCCAGGCCGCCTTCACGTCAAGGCCGGGTTACGCAGCTGTGACCCTTCACTCCTCGTTACCAATCGACTAATGACAAATACGGACAAAACGCTAAGGCGCGGACAGGCATCCCGCCTGTCCGCGCCTCAGCGTGAACGTCACATGTCCGCGGCCGGGGCCGCCCGCGCCGGGGTCAGAACCGCCCGGCGCCCAGATCCCGGGAGATCGCCCGGGCGGCGCTGCGCACCGAGGCGACCAGCGAGGGCCTCACGAAGCCGTCCTCGCAGACCCGCTCCACCGCGCCGCTGATGCAGACCGCGCCGACCGGGTTGCGCCGCCGGTCCTGGATCAGTGCGCCGATCGAGGCCACCCCCTCCCAGGTCTCCTCGATCGAGTCGGTCCAGCCGCGCTCGCGGGTCAGCGCGGCCTCGGCGTCCACGTCCGCCAGGTCGGTCAGCGTCCGCGCGGTGTACGCCTCCAGCGGCCCCTCGCCCAGCTCGCCGCGCGCCACCGGGTCGTACGCCAGCAGCACCTTGCCGAGGGCGGTGCTGTGCAGCGGCTGCATCGAGCCGACCTCCAGCACTTGCCGGGTGTCGTCCGGCCGGAAGACGTGATGCACGATCAGCACGCCCCGCTGGTGGAGCACCCCGAGGTAGACGGTCTCGCCGGCCGCCCTGGCCAGGTCGTCCGCCCAGACCAGGGCCCGGGCGCGCAGCTCGTGCACGTCCAGGTAGCTCTGGCCCAGCCGCAGCAGCTCCGCGCCCAGCTGGTACTTGCCGCTCTCCGGGTCCTGCTCCACGAACCCCTCCTGCTGGAGGGTGCGCAGGATGCCGTGCGCGGTGCCCTTGGCGAGGTCCAGCGCCGTCGCGACCTCGGACAGGCCCAGGCGGCGCTCGCCGCCGGCCAGCAGGCGCATGATGGCGGCGGCCCGGGAGAGCGACTGGATCGGGCCGGGCATTCGGTACCTCCGCGCTGACAGGCGGTCGACAATGTCGACCGCAGTGGTAACGGGGACGAGTCTGCCAGGCCGCGACCGGTCCGTGCACCTTCCCCCGCGGTAATGGCGGTCCGGCGAGCTCAGCGCCGGGCGCGCGCCACTTCGGCGGCCAGCGCCGAGATCTCCCGGGGACCCACCCGGCAGCAGCCGCCCACCAGGCGGGCGCCGTCGGCCAGCCAGCCGGTCACCGCCCGGCCGCCGCCGGGAGCGGCCCCGGCCGCGCCGAACGTCGACCCGCCGCGCCAGGCGCGGGCCTCGGCGTCCCAGTCCTCGCCGCTGTTGGGGTAGACGACCACCGGCTTGCCGGTCACCCGGGCCGCGGTCGCCACCGCCCGGTCGGCGTCCTGCGGCGTGCAGCAGTTCACTCCCACGGCGACCACCTCGTCGACGTCCGCCGCCAGGGCGAAGGCCTCCGCCAGCGGCTGCCCGGCCCTGGTCCGGTCGCCCGCCACGCTGAACGACAGCCAGGCCGGCACGCCCAGCCCGCGGACGGCCCGCAGCAGCACCCGCGCCTCGTCCGCGTCGGGCACCGTCTCCAGCGCCAGCACGTCCGGCCCGGCCGCCGCCAGCACCTCCAGCCGCGGCCGGTGGAACGCCTCCAGCTCGGCCGCCGTCAGCCCGTACCGGCCCCGGTACTCCGACCCGTCCGCCAGCGCGGCGCCGTACGGACCCACCGAGGCGGCCACCCGGAGCGGCCGCTCCGCCCCCGCCTGCGCGGCGGCGCGGCGCGCCAGCTCCACGCTGAGCGTCAGCAGCCGCTCGGCCTCCGCACGGCCCAGCCCGCGCCGGGCGAACCCCTCGAAGCTCGCCTGGTAGCTCGCGGTGATCGCGACGTCCGCCCCCGCCTCGAAGTACGCCCGGTGCGCGGCGACCACCGCCTCCGGGGCGTCGGCCAGCAGCCGGGCCGACCAGAGCGCGTCCGACAGGTCGTGTCCGGCCGCCGCCAGCTGGTTGGACAGCCCGCCGTCCAGGACGAGCGGACCGGCGGCCAGTGC
The DNA here is from genome assembly GCF_040655255.1 of Kitasatospora sp. NPDC050463. NCBI lineage: Bacteria > Bacillati > Actinomycetota > Actinomycetes > Kitasatosporales > Streptomycetaceae > Kitasatospora > Kitasatospora sp. NPDC050463. Next base: position 6,694 of record NZ_JBFAJO010000075.1, on the reverse strand, counting down.
GGCGGCGAAGTCCGGTGGGGCGGTGGCGGGCATGACGGCCTCCTCGGGCGAAGCTCCTGGTCACAGCGTAGAAGACGCGCCGCCCCCGGCCGACGGGATAATCATTTGCCGCCGGGCCGGCGGATCGCTACGTTGTGCTCACCCCGAGAACGACGGCCGGGTGGCCGGAGCCCCACCGGCCCCGACGGCGACCGTCCGCCCGACACGCCCGGCCCGACGCAGCCCGGCCCGACGCAGCCCAGCCCGACATACCCAGCGGAGAGGAGCCCGCCATGGCCGTGGAACAGCCCCCCGCCCATGAGAGCGCCTGGCTCGCCGCCTACGACCCGCGCGCCTACACCCCGGTCGCCGTCACCGTCGACGTCGTCGCCCTGACCCTGCGCCACGGCAGCCTGCACGTGCTGCTGGTCGAGCGCGCCGCCCCGCCCTACCAGGGGTACTGGGCGCTGCCCGGCGGCTTCCTGCGCGCCGGCGAGGAAGGCCTCGACGAGGCCGCCGCCCGCGAGCTCGCCGAGGAGACCGGGCTGCTCGGTACGGCCGACGCGGAGACCACCCTCAGCCGCGTCCACCTCGAACAGCTCGGCACCTACGGCGCCCCCGCCCGCGACCCGCGGATGCACGTGGTCTCCGTCGCCTACCTCGCCTTCGCCCCCGACCTGCCCGACCCACGGGCAGGCTCGGACGCGGCCACCGCCGCCTGGCACGCCGTCACCGACCTCGACCTCCGGCCGGCCACCGGCCGGTCCTCAGCCGCCGGTGTGCCCGCCGACACCCACGGGGGTGGCGTCGACGGGCACACCGGCCACCACCCCGAGGCCGTCGGGCCCGGGGGCACCACCCTCGCCTTCGACCACGCCCGCATCGTCGCCGACGGCCTCGACCGCGCCCGCGCCAAGATCGAGTACAGCCCGCTGGCCACCGCCTTCCTCCAGCACGACTTCACCATCCCCGAGCTGCGCGCCGTCTACGAGGCCGTCTGGGCCGAGAAGCTCCACCCGGGGAACTTCCACCGCAAGGTGCTCTCCGTCCCCGGCTTCGTCGAGAGCACCGGCACCACCACCGAGCGCGGCGGAGCCCGTGGCGGCCCCCGGGCCCGCAACTACCACGCCGGTACCGCCCAACTCCTGCACCCCGCCCTGCTCCGGCCCGCCCGGGAGGACGAGATCCGCTGACCGGCGCCACCGGTCGCACCCGCGCACTACCATCCGGCCATGACGACTCAAGAGGTGAGCAGGACGAGCAACCGGCCGAACTCCCACTGCCACTGGTGCGGCACGCCCTACCCGCGCGGGACGACGGCCTGGCCGCGCGCCTGCCCCGGCTGCGCCGAGATCAGCTACCGCAACCCGCTGCCCGTCGTCGTCACCCTCCTCCCGGTCACCCAGGAGAGCGACGCCCCCGGCCTGGTGGTCATCCGCCGCACCATCGAGCCCGGCTGCGGCCAACTCGCCCTCCCCGGCGGCTACGTCGACTACGGCGAGAGCTGGCAGCAGGCCTGCGTCCGCGAACTGCGCGAGGAGACGGGCATCCTGGCCGAGGCCGGCGACGTCACCCTGGTCGCCACCGACTCCGACACCGGCGGCGGCTTCCTCTGCCTCTTCGGCCTGCTCCCGGCCCGCCCGCTCGCCGACCTCCCGCCCTCGAAGCCCACCGAGGAGACCGACGGCTGGCAGCTCGCCGACCCGGCGACGCAGCTCGTCTTCTCCTTCCACACCCGGGTCTCCCAGGCCTGGTTCAACGGCGAGTACGCCCACCTCTGACCGGTCTCCCGGTACAGGGCTGACCAGGCCCGCACGGCCGGAGCAGACCCTGGCGTACCGCGCGATCACATGGCAGGGTCTGCACCGACAGCCCCAACCGGACGGGCCCTGCCACAAGCACCCCCGTCCCATCCACCGGCCGGGAGACCACCACCGTGAGCACCCCACCCCAGGACCAGCCGCTCTGGCGCCCCAACCCCGCTCGCGCCGCCGCGACCAGCCTCGTGGCCTTCCAGGCCTGGGCCGCCGAACACCACGGCGCACCGGCCGCACCGCTCGCCCCCGCCGACAGCGACGAGCACGCCGCCCAGCGCTACGCCGACCTGCACGGGTGGTCCACCGAGGACCTCGACCGCTTCTGGACGGCCGTCACCCAGTGGTTCGACGTCCGCTTCACCAAGGCCCCCGACGCCGTCCTCGCCGAGGCGGCCATGCCCGGTGCCCGCTGGTTCCCCGGCGCCCGCCTCAACTACGCCGAGCACGCCCTGCGCGCCGCCGAGGACGAGGCCAACGCCGACAAGCCGGCCATCCTCCACCTCGACGAGACCGCCGAGCAGCCGGCCGCCCTCACCTGGTCCGAGCTCCGCCGCCAGGTCGGCTCGCTCGCCGCCGCCCTGCGCGCCCGCGGCATCGGCCCCGGCGACCGCGTCAGCGCCTACCTGCCCAACATCCCGCAGGCCGCCGTCGCCCTCCTCGCCACCGCCGCCGTCGGCGCCGTCTGGACCAGCTGCGCCCCCGACTTCGGCGCCCGCAGCGTCCTCGACCGCCTCCAGCAGATCGAACCCGCCGTCCTCTTCGCCGTCGACGGCTACCACTACGGCGGCAAGGACCACGACCGCACCGAGGTCGTCGCCGAACTCCGCCGCGAACTCCCCTCCCTGCGCACCGTCGTCCACGTCCCCCTGCTCGGCGCACCCGCCCCCGACGGAGCCCTGCACTGGGACGACCTGGTCGCCGACGACGTCGAGCCGGTCTTCGAGGCCGTCCCCTTCGACCACCCGCTCTGGGTCCTCTACTCCTCCGGGACGACCGGCCTGCCCAAGGCCATCGTCCAGAGCCAGGGCGGCATCCTGCTGGAGCACCTCAAGCAGGCCGGTCTCCACCTCGACCTGGGCCCCGAGGACCGCTTCCTCTGGTACACCTCCACCGGCTGGATGATGTGGAACTTCCTCCTCGCCGGCCTGCTCACCGGGTCCACGATCGTCACCTACGACGGCAGCCCCGGCCACCCGGACACCGGCGCCCTGTGGTCCGTCGCCGCCCGCACCGGTGCCACCGTCCTCGGGACCTCCGCCGCGTACGTCATCGCCAGCCGCAAGGCCGAGCTGCACCCCGGCCGCGACCTCGACCTCTCCGCCGTCCGCTGCCTCGGCACCACCGGCTCCCCGCTCCCGCCGGACGGCTTCCGCTGGATCTACGACGAGGTCAAGGAGGACGTCTGGCTCGCCTCCGTCAGCGGCGGCACCGACGTCTGCTCGTGCTTCGTCGGCGGCGTCCCGACCCTGCCGGTGTACCTCGGCGAGATCCAGGCCCCCTGCCTCGGCGCGGCCGTCGAATCCTGGGACGTCCACGGCCGCCCGCTCACCGACGCGGTCGGCGAACTCGTCGTCACCAAGCCGATCCCGTCGATGCCCACCGGCTTCTGGAACGACCCCGACGGCACCCGCTACCACGACAGCTACTTCGAGATGTTCCCCGGCATCTGGCGCCACGGCGACTGGATCACCGTCACCTCGCGCGGCACCGTGGTCATCCACGGCCGCTCGGACTCGACCCTCAACCGCCAGGGCGTCCGGATGGGCTCCTCGGACATCTACGAGGTCGTCGAGCGCCTTCCCGAGATCGCCGAGTCCCTGGTCATCGGCCTGGAGGAACCCGACGGCGGCTACTGGATGCCGCTGTTCGTCGTGCTCGCCCCCGGCGCCGCCCTCGACGACGGCCTCATCGGCCGCATCCGCACCTCGCTGCGCACCGAACTCTCCCCGCGCCACGTCCCCGACGAGGTCATCGCCGTCCGTGGCCTCCCGCACACTCTCACCGGCAAGCGGATCGAGGTCCCCGTGAAGCGCCTGCTCTCCGGCACTCCGCTGGAGGAGGCCGTGAACCCCGGCTCCGTCGACAACATCGAGCACCTGCGCTTCTTCGAGCAGCTCCGCCGCGACCGCTCGGCCTGACCCCGGACACGACGAAGGGGCGCCCCCATGACGGGGTCGCCCCTTCGCGGTCCGCTGCTCCCGGCTGCGCGCCGGGTGCTACTCGCCGGACAGCACCTGCCGGGCCGCGGTCCGCGCCTCCTCGGCACTGTCCGTGGCCCGGGCCGCCTCGGCCGCCCGGCGGCACTGCGCCAGCGTGTACTTGGCCAGCGCGGCCCGGACATAGGGGATCGACGCCGCTCCCATGGAGAGGCTGGTGACGCCGAGACCGGTCAGGACCACGGCCAGCAGCGGGTCGGAGGCGGCCTCGCCGCAGACGCCACAGCTCTTGCCAGTGGCCTGGGCGGCCTCCGCCGAGAACGCGATCAGGTCCAGCAGCGCCGGCTGCCACGGGTCCTGCAGCCGGGCCAGCGCGCCCACCTGGCGGTCCGCGGCGAAGGCGTACTGCGCGAGGTCGTTGGTCCCCAGCGAGAGGAACTCGACCTCCCGCAGGATCGACCGGGCCCGCAGCGCGGCCGACGGGATCTCCACCATCGCACCGTACTTGGCGTTCAGCCCGGCCTGGCGACACGCATCCGCGAAGTCCTTGGCGTCCTTGCGATCGGCCACCATCGGGGCCATCACCTCAAGGTGCACCGGCAGCCCCTCGGCGGCCGTCGCCAGCGCCCGCAGCTGGGTCTGCATGACCTCGGGGTTCTCCAGCAGGGTGCGCAGACCACGCACCCCCAGCGCCGGGTTCGGCTCGTCGGCCGGGGTGAGGAAGTCCAGCGGCTTGTCCGCGCCCGCGTCCAGTGCCCGGACCACGACCCGGCCCTCCGGGAACGCCTCCAGCACCTTGCGGTACGCCTCGACCTGCTTCTCCTCCGTCGGAGCCTTCGCCGAGTCGTCCAGGAAGAGGAACTCGGTCCGGAACAGACCGACGCCCTCCGCCCCGGCCTCCAGTGCGGCCGGCAGGTCCGCCGGACCGCCGATGTTGGCGAGCAGCGGCACCCGATGCCCGTCCGATGTCTGCCCCGGGCCGGACGAGGCGGCCAGCGCGGCCCTGCGCTCGGCGGCGACCCGCCGCAGCTCGTCCTGCTTCTCCTGCGACGGCTCCAGCAGCACATCGCCGGAGCTGCCGTCCACCGCGACCACGGTGCCTTCGGCGACCTCGGTCGCCCCCGGCAGCGCCACGACGGCCGGCACGCCCAGGGCCCGGGCCAGGATGGCGCTGTGGCTGGTGGGTCCGCCCTCCTCGGTCACGAAGCCGAGCACCAGCGTCGGGTCCAGCAGCGCGGTGTCGGCCGGCGCCAGGTCGCGGGCGAACAGTACGTACGGCTCGTCGCTGTCCGGCACTCCCGGCATCGGCACGCCCAGCAGCCGCGCCACGATGCGGTTGCGCACGTCGTCCAGGTCGGCGACCCGGCCGGCCAGGTACTCCCCGGCGGAGGCGAGCAGCGCGCGGTAGGCGGCGAAGGCGTCGTAGACGCCGCGCTCGGCGCTGCTGCCGACGGCGATCCGGCGGGCGACGTCGGCCATCAGCTCCGGGTCCTGCGCCATCAGCGCCTGGGCCTCCAGCACGGCCTGCGCCTCGCCGCCGGCCAGGTTGCCGCGGGCGATCAGGTCCGCGGCGACCGCCTCGACGGCCGCCTGGGCGCGGGCCTGCTCGCGCGGGGCGTCCTCGGTCGGGATCTGGGTGGCCGACGGCTCCAGCACCGCCGTCCCCATGTGCCGCACCTGGCCGATCGCGACCCCGTGGCTCACACCCACGCCGCGCAGCGTCTTCTCCATGTCACCTGTCTCCGCTGAGAGAAGCGGCCCCGCCGGGTACCGCTGTGTGCCGGGCCGCCCCACCGAGTCCGGCGGGGCGGGTCTGCAGTAAGAAGGAGGTCAGCTCCAGCTGAAGAGAGCGTCGCCCACGGCGACGTCCCCGTCCTCGCGAAGGCCGCCGAGCGAGTCGGGAGCGGCCTCCAGGGCGACGATCGGCGAGATCGGCGACTTGCCGGCGGCCTCGACGGCGGCCGGGTCCCACTTGATGACGGCCTGACCGCGGGTCACCGTGTCCCCCTTGTTGACGAGGAGCTCGAAGCCCTCGCCGTTGAGCTGCACGGTGTCGATGCCGAGGTGCGTCAGGACGCCGTGCCCGTCCGCGTCCACGACGACGAACGCGTGTGGGTGCATGGAGACGACGACACCGTCCACCGGGGCGACGGCCTCGGTCGGCCGGCGAACCGGGTCGATCGCGGTGCCGGGGCCGACCATCGCGCCGGAGAAGACCGGGTCGGGCACGCCGGCGAGCCCGACGACCTGGCCGGTCAGCGGCGACGTCACAGTGGTCATGGTTGAGCCTCCCAAGTGCGCAGTACAGCGAGCGGCCGCGAGCGGCGGCGGGGACATCGGCTGAAGCCTAAATCATGCCAACTTCGGACATCTGCTGACATTCCCGGGCGAACACTCACACCCTGCCCGCCCTCACCAGCCGGCCATCTCACCGACCGCTAGTGGTCTAGTCCTCTTGGCCGATGCGCCGCACTCTACAGGCATCTTGGCGAATCGGGACCATTGCTGTATATGCTCGCGAGAGCAACAAATCATGCCGCCGAGCGGGTGATGCTCGGCGTGCCTCGATTCGCGCTCCGGCTGACGACCCGCTATGGTTGGCCGAGTCGCCGCAAGTCGACGGTTAACAGCAGATTTCAGATGCGAAAAGCGCCGGAAACGGAGCGGAAAACATCTGGTAAGCTGGGAACACGAAAGAACGAAGCGCCCGGAGGGCCCGCTGGAAGGCGGTCCGAAGGAAGT
>NZ_JBFAJO010000074.1:0-42929 GCF_040655255.1 Kitasatospora sp. NPDC050463 | reverse complement strand
GTCCACGACTGGTTTCCACCGCCGCTTCACCCGGGAGGGCGGCCCGCCCTCTCCCACCGGGGTCACTCGTCGTCGAGGTCCAGGTCCAGGCCGCCGGCGTCGCTGCCGTCGGGGGTGCCGCTGATCGCGTACCCCTGGCGGCGCGCCTCGTAGCAGGCCACCGTCGCGGCGGCGGAGACGTTCAGCGAGCCGACCCGGCCGAGCTGCGGGACGAAGACCACCTGGTCGCAGAGCGCGAGCGCATCGGGGGTGATCCCGCGGTCCTCGTGGCCCAGCACGAAGGCCACCGCCGGGGTCAGCTCGGCGGCGAACATCGGCACCGCGTCGTCCGCCAGCTCCAGACCGACCACCTTGAAGCCGTCCGCCTTGGCCGCGGCCACCGCCTCGGCGACGGTGGGAAAGTGCTCCACCTTGAGGTACTTGTCGGTGCCCATCGCGGCCTTCTGGGCACCGGAGGAGCGCACCGACGGGGTGTCGCCGGTGAGGTACAGCTTCTCGGCGCCCATCGCGGCGCCGGTCCGGACCACCGAGCCGACGTTGAACGGGGACTGGAGGTTCTCCAGGATCAGCGCGAGCCGGAACTCGTTGCTGCGCCGCCACTGGCGGTGCAGCCGCTTCAGTTCGGTCCCGCGGAGCTGCTTCACGACGTCGTACCTCGTCCACTCTCGGGGCCCGCGCCCTCCGGGCGGGGCCGCGCTTCCAGAATTCGGAACCCGTTGACCGACGTGACGCGGGTGGTCGGGTAGCCCTGGTCGTTCAGCCACTTCTGCAGCGAGTCCGAGCCCAGGTGCTTCTGGACCACCAGGAACGCCGAGCCGTCCGGGGTGAGCCGGCCGAGCCACTGGTGCAGCAGCCGGCGCAGTTCGGCCTTGCCGACCCGGATCGGCGGGTTGGAGTAGATCGCCGCGAACCGCTGGTCCTCGGGGACGTTCTCCGGCAGCGCGGCCTGCACGTTGCCCAGGCCGAGCGCCTCCGCGTTGAGCCGGACCAGCTCCAGCGCGCGGGTGTTCACGTCGACCGCCCAGACCGGCAGCCGCTTGCGCCTGGTCGCCCAGGTCAGTGCGATCGGGCCGTAGCCGCAGCCGATGTCCAGGATCGGGCCGCGCACCCGGGGCGGCGGCGCGTGCTCCAGCAGGATCCGGGTGCCGGGGTCGAGCCGGCTGCGGGAGAACACGCCGGCGTCGGTGGTCAGTTCCAGGGTGACGTCCGGCAGGGTGACCGTGATCGGACGCCGCTCGCTGGCGACCTCGGGTGCACCGGTGAAGTAGTGCGAGCCGGACATGATTTCCCCGTCGTTCGTAAGGGCTTCGGGGCCACCGGGTGGGTGAGGGTAAGCCCTGCTGGTACGGCACTGATCGTACCCCCGGTGGCCGCGGCCCCGTTTTGCGCGCGGACGGCCGGGCAGGCGGGAGGCGGTCCGCAGGCTGCGGGCCGGGACCGGACAACACGCCGAAGGCCCGGTGGCGCATCGCGTCCGAGCGGCCGTCGACGGATACTTCCAGTACCCCCAACGGGCCCCGTGGGAGCCTCCGAGCAGCAAGGACGGACGCCATGCCGCAGAATTACGAGGACTACCCGGCCGAGGTCGCCGAGGCGGTGGAGCTTGACGTCGAGGCCGTCGAGGCCGACGAGGGCGACGAGTACGACGAGTACGACGAGCTGGCGGAGCGGCGTGCGCTCGGCGCCGACCCGGCGACCGAGGTCGCGGACGTCGTCGAGCAGAGCCGGGTCGTCGAGCTCGACGAGGACGAGTACCGGGAAGCGGCCGAGGACGAGAACCGGGAGTAGCCGCGAGCGGGGGCGCGCGCGAACCGGGCACAGTGCTCAGCGCGAACCGGCCTCAGGCGGTCACAGCGCTCCGCGCCGTTGCAGCCAGGCGAAGGCTGCCCAGCCCGGCAGCACCGGCAGTACCAGGGTCAGCAGGCGGTAGAGCGCGACGCCCGCCAGCGCGCCGCCCTCCTCCATCGACGCGGTGTGCTCCAGCAGCGTCACCAGCGCGCTGTCCACGGCGCCGGCCCCGCCCGGGGTCGGCGCCGCGTTGCCGACCGCGTTGCCGATCAGGAAGACCACCGCCACCGAGGCGAAGGCCGGTTCGCGGCCGACCGCCCGGACGCAGCAGTACAGGCAGGCGACCAGGCAGAGCGAGACCAGCAGCTGGCCGGCCACGCCGACGGCCAGCCGCCCGGGGCTGCGCAGCAGCTCCAGCAGTCGGGGCAGTACCTCTGAGGTCAGCGGCCGCAGCCGCGCGGCCAGCCAGCGACGGGCCGGTGGCACGGCGGAGACCCCGGCCAGCAGCACCCCCGCCCCGGCCAGGCCGCTCACCACGGCCGGCAGCGCGTCCAGCTCGGAGCCGCCGGGTTCGAGGTCCAGCAGATAGACGAAGGCGCCGAGCTGCAACAGGTGCAGGACGAGCCCGAAGAGCTGGCCCACGCCGACGCTGGACAGTGCCTGGGCGGTCGGGATGCCGGCCCGTTGGAGGAAGCGGGTGTTCAGGGCCACCCCGCCGACGCCGCCGGGCGAGACCAGCTTCACGAAGGAGCCGGCCAGCTGGGCGAGCACGGCGTTGCGGAAGTCCAGCCGCTCGGGGACGAAGCCGACGAAGCCCATCGCGGCGGTGAAGTGGCTGGCGACCGCGGCCAGCACGGCGAGCGCCAGCCAGATCGGGTCGGCGTCGGCCACGGCGGCGATCGGGTTCTGCTCGGACGCGAACAGCTGGGGCAGCAGCAGCCACCCGGCGACCACGCCGCCGGCCACCGCCAGCAGTGTCCGGGGGCGCAGGCGCTCCACCTTCACCGCTCGGACGGGGGCCTGCGGCTGGGTCCGCAGGACTTCGGCGCGGATGGCGTCCAGCAGCTCGCCGGGCGGTGGCGGAGCGGCGGGGGCGTCGGCCGGGCCGGCGCCGCTTCCGGTGGCAGTGGCAGTGGCGGTGGCAGTGGCGGTGGCGGTGGCAGTGGCGGGAGCCGGGGCGGCGCAGTGTGCCCGGGCGGCCTGCTTCAGGGCGCTCCGGGTGGTGCGGGCGAGGGCGATCGGCTGCAGCAGCGGAAGGGCGGCGCCGACGACGTCCGGGCCGAGCACCGCCACCGCGGTGCGCACCGACCGCTCGGCGCCGACGCGCAGGGCGAGGGTGGTGAGCAGCTGGGCGATGTCGCAGCGCAGCACCAGCTCACCGGCCGCGATGTCGCCGTCCGCGAGGTCCACCAGGTGCACCGCGCCGGCCCGGTCGACCAGGAGCGAGGAGGGGACGAGGGCCCGGTGCGAGATCTCCCGCCGCTGGAGCAGGGCGAGCTGGGACCAGGCGTCGGTGAGCAGCCGGTCGGTCAGCTCGTCGTCGGCGAGCTGGTCCAGGGTGCGGCCGGGCAGGTACTCGTACGCGACCAGGGCGCTGTCGCGGCACAGCCCGGCGGTGGCGGCGATCCGGCGGGTGCGGACGCCGGCGGCGACGGCCGCGTAGGAGACCAGGGCCTCGTGTTCCAGCCCGGTGCGCAGTGAGCGCAGCGCCCGGGGGTGCGGGGCGGTGCGCAGCCGCAGCCGGCGCCAGGCGCGCTGGACCAGGGCAGCGGTGACGGCCTGCCGGTCGAGCAGCTGGACGTCGAGGTCGGGGCGGCCGGCCTCCTGGCGGACCAGGTAGCGGTCGGGGCCGGCGGGGTGGGCGGCGATGGGGCGCAGGCCCGCGTCGCGCAGGCTCTGCAGGAGCTGGGCGGGCCGGGGCCGGGGGTCGGGAGTGCCGACGGCGTAGAGGGTGCCGTGGGCGGCCGTCCAGCCGATCAGCAGGCCGAGCAGCAGGGCGGTCGGGGTGGCGTAGCCGGCGGCCAGCCCGGCGAGGGCGGAGACGGACAGGACGATCCGGGGGACCCGGTGCTCGCGGGCGGCGGAGGCGGTCATGAAGGCGAGCACGGGCGCGAGGTAGCCGTAGACCGGTTCGGTGTGGGCGAGGGTGTGGCCGGGCAGCGGCTGGGTGAGGGCGGCGACCAGTGAGGCGGGGGCGAGCTCGTCGACCCCGAGGTCCACGGCGAGGGCGGCGCCGTAGGCGAGGACGGCGGCGAGCAGGCCGTCGGAGAGGTGCTGGAGGATGCGCCGCCGGTCGGGCACGGCCGAGAGCAGCCGGCGCATCGCCGACCAGACCGGGACCAGCAGCAGGGCGGCGGTGGAGAGGCCGCCCGCGATCGCGGCGAGCGGGCGCGGCACCAGCCGGGCAGCCTGGGCGACGTCGGCGGCGATGCCGCTGGTGGTGGCGCGGGCGTAGTCGGCGAGCAGCAGGGTCAGCGTGATCGCGGCGAGGCCCACGAGCAGTCGGATCAGCGCCACCGGCTGGCGGATCCGGCCGGTGGGGGCCGGCCCGGGAGCGCCGGGCCGGTCCGCCGGTATGTCCGGCGGGAGTTCGGAACCGGCCGGCTCGGGTACGTCGGCCGGCTCGGGTACGCCGGCGTACCCGGGCGGATCGTCCGTCCGGGCACCGCCGGTGTCGCTGTTCGTACTCCCCGCCACGATCGCCACGGTTGGCATGCTCCCACGGCGGCCCGTCGGCCGGTGGGGGAACCCGGGTGGGCCCGACCGGGCTCAGGCCTGCCGGGTCGGCAGGACGACGAGGTGGCGGAGGTTGACGTGACGGGGGCGGGTGACGGTGTAGGCGATCAGGTCGGCGATGTCCTCGGCGGTCATCGCCGGGATCGCGTCGAACATCCCGCCCAGCTGCTCGCGCAGCACCGGGTTGTCGATGTGCCCGCCGAGTTCGGTGTCGGTCAGCCCGGGCTCGATGGCGCTGACCCGGACGTCGCGCGGGCCCAGTTCGGTGCGGAGCGCGCCGGAGAGCTGGGTGACCGCGGCCTTGGTGGCCCCGTACACGGCGTAGTCGGGGAACACGACGTGTGAGGCGATCGAGGAGACGTTCACGAGGTCCGCGGTGCGGCCCTCGTCGGCGGCCGCGGTGAGGTCGGCGGTGAAGGCGCGGATGATCCGCAGCACGCCGGTGAGGTTGGTGTCGATCATGCGGGTCCACTCGTCGAGCCGGCCGTCGGCGACGGGGTTGGGCAGCATCACGCCCGCGTTGTTGACGACCAGGTCGACCGGGCCGTACGCGTCGTGGACGGCCTTGACGGCGGCGTCCACCGAGGCCTGGTCGGTGAGGTCGGTGGTGACGGCGAGCGCCCGGCCGCCGGCCGCGGTGATCTCGGCGGCCAGCGCGTCCAGCCGCTCCGTCCGGCGGGCCAGCAGGGCGACCCGGGCCCCACCGGCGGCGAGCAGGCGGGCGGTGGCCTCGCCCATGCCGCTGGCGGCTCCGGTGACGACGGCGGTGCGGGTGGCGAGGGCGGCGTAGCTCATGAGGTCCTGCTTTCGTGCGTGGTCCTTGCGGTCGGGCTGACCGGGACCACTCTGCGCGGGCCCGATCGGGCCAGCCAGGGCCGCCGATGTCCTGGGAAGGCCCGTCCTGGGAGTGCCGTTCCTGGGAACGCCGGTACCACCCTCGCGCCGCGGAGCCGGGGCTACGCTGCGGGCATGGAGAACACCGTCGGGGACTTCCTCCGCTCGCGCCGGGCCCGGATCCAGCCCGAGGAGGTGGGCCTGCCCTCGCACGGCCGCCGCCGGGTGCGGGGCCTGCGCCGTGAGGAGGTCGCGCAGCTCGCCGGGGTCAGCGTGGACTACTACATCCGGCTGGAGCAGGGCCGGGGTGCCGGCGCCTCCGACGCGGTGCTGGCCGCGGTGGCCCGGGTGCTGCGGCTGGACGAGGTGGAGGCGGCGCACCTGCACGTGCTGGCCCGCCCGCCGCGCCCGGCCGCCGCGGTGCGCGGCGGACAGCAGGTCCGGGAGGGCACCCGGCTGCTGCTGGACCTGATGGCCGGGGTGCCGGCCTTCGTCCTCGGCCGCCGGATGGACGTGCTCGCCTGGAACGCCCTCGGCGACGCGGTGCAGGGCTTCTCCGCCGTCCCGCCGGAGCAGCGCAACGCCGCCCGGTACGCCTTCCTCGATCCGGCGGCGCGCGAGTTCTATCCGCAGTGGGACGCGGTCGCGGCCGAGACGGTGGCGTATCTGCGCCTGGACGCCGGCCGGTACCCGGAGGACCCCAGGCTGGCCGCGCTGGTGGGCGAACTGTCGGTGCGCAGCGAGGAGTTCCGCCGACTCTGGGCCGACCACCAGGTGAAGCAGAAGACCCACGGCGTCAAGCTGATCCACCATCCGCTGGCCGGCGAGCTCGACTTCGGTTACGAGACCCTGGCCGTGAACGGCTCCGCCGACCAGTTGCTCGTCACCTACACCGCTCCGCCGGGATCCCCGACCGCGCAGAAGCTCGCGATGCTGGCGAGCTGGACGGCTCCGGGGGCGCCGGTCGCCGCGGAGTGAGTCCGTGCGGACCGGGCCGGCCCGCCGGGGCGTCGAGCCGGGTCGCCCGGGCGTGTCTTGGACGTCCGGTCGGGGCGGCCGTCACTACTCTGCGTGCATGAGCGCCTGCGAAGACCTCACCGCGGCACCCCGGGACATCACGCCCCTGCCGCCCATCGACGGCTGCGCCGACTGCCTGGCCGCGGGCCGCCGGGACTGGGTGCACCTGCGGCTCTGCCTGGACTGCGGTCACATCGGCTGCTGCGACTTCTCGCCGCAGAAGCACGCCACCGCGCACTTCCACAACACCTCCCACCCGGTGATCCGCTCGTACGAGCCGGGGGAGGACTGGCGCTGGTGCTTCGTCCACGAGGTCATCGGCTGAGCCCCGGCCCCGCCGAGCCCACGGCCCTCGCCCGCGCCGCGCGTTCGGCCTGAGCCGCGCGTTCGGCCCGAGCCGTTCGGCCGGCCCGCGCCGCTCGTTCGGCCCGGCGTCTTCGGCGGTGGGTAGGTGTAACCCGACTGAATTCCGGACATAACGCCCGTGCGGCCCTCCCGGTCGACGCCCCGTGGCCGGTGACCGCCGAAGGGAGGTCGACGATGACCAAGCGAACACCGAGCAGCACCGACAAGCTTCGCCGCGGCACCCAGGACCTGCTGGAGCGCCGGGGCATGGTGACGAGCCCCGGGCCGCTCCCCCCGAAGCTCGGCGGCCGTGCGCCACGAGCCGCCGCCGGGTTCGGCTCCGGCGGTGCCTTCCGGCACGGCGGGCAGGACTCCGGGACGGCGGCCATGCACTCCGCCCCCGCGCTGCACGCCGAACTCAAGGGCCACCGCCACCGGGGCGCGGAGAAGCACTCCGCGCACTGAACCGGGAGGCGCGCCGAGAGGCGTGCGGGGCCGGTCGCCCTGCGTCAGGGGCGGGCGCCGATCGCGGCGCCCGCCCCTGACGCACACTCAGGACCACGCCGGGGGTGTCTCGGGGTCGGCTCCGGGGCGGCTGGGGGGCCGTCCCGGATGGCCGCTGCACCCGGCTCCCACAAGACTCGTTCCCGGACAGAGCGTCACCGCCGACGAGTCACCGTGGAGAGCAAGCCGATGAAGACCCCCGTACGCGAACGCCGTTGGAGCACTCTCGCCGTCTCCGGCGCACTGCTGGCCGCCGGGATCGCGGGCATCGCGACCCCGGCGCTGGCGGACGCCCGCCCGGCGGGCGACGCGAGCTCGGCCGCCGTCGCCGTCCGGCTGGCCGGCCAGCCGGACCGCGCGGCGCTGGCGGGCACGCTGGCGGACCTGCCGAGCGAGGGCATCACCGGCGCGCTGGTCCGGGTCGGCGGCCGGGGTGGCCAGTGGTCCGGTACGGCGGGGGCCGGGGTGCCGGCGGACGCCCGGTTCCGGATCGGCAGCATCTCCAAGGTGTTCACCGCCACCGTCGTCCTCCAGCTCGCCGCCGAGCGGCGGCTCGACCTGGACGGCACCGTCCAGCAGTACCTGCCGGGGCTGCTGCCGGCGTCCTACCCACCGGTCACCGTCGGTCAGTTGCTCGACCACACCAGCGGCCTGCCGGGAGGCGGCGGTCTGACCTCCGGGGACGGCACGGAGAGCTGGTTCGCCGCGCACAAGGCGGACTCCTGGACGCCCGCCCAGGTGGTGGCGGACGCCGTCGCGCAGCCGATGGGCTTCGCGCCGGGCACCGCGCAGCAGTACAACGGCATCAACACCTTCGTCGCCGGGCTGCTGGTCGAGAAGGTCACCGGCCGGTCCTTCGCCCGGGAGGTGCAGACCAGGATCGCCCGCCCGCTCGGCCTGCACGACACCGTCGTCCCGGACCGCGACGACCTCGCCCTGCCGGGCCCGCACGCGCCGGCCTCGGTGGACGTCACCGGCCCGGACGGCGTCCGGCGACGGGTGGACGTGACCGAGCAGAGCCCCTGGCCGTGGGCGGAGGGCGGCATGATCTCCTCCGCCGCCGACCTGGACCGCTTCATGACGGCGCTGCTGCGCGGCCGGCTGCTCCCGCCCGCCCAGCAGGCCGAGCTGTTCGACGTGCCGGACGTGCCCAACCACCGCAACAAGAACTGCGAGATCGGCCCGACCGCCGGCCACGCCTGCTTCAGCAAGGGCCTGATGAGCGCCACCCTGCCCAACGGCGCCCAGGTCTGGGGCAAGACCGGCTCCCGGCCGGGCTACGCCAGCGGTGTCTTCGCCACCAGGGACCTCAGTCGCAAGGTGGTCTACTCGCTGAACCCGACCGGCCTCTCCGGCGCGGAGTTCCCGAAGGTGTGGCAGATCGTGACCACCTCCTTCGACTCGGGCCAGGAGTACCCGAAGGCCGGTTGACCCGGTTGACCCGGGTGCTCCGTCGGACCGGGCGGACCGGGCCGCTCCGGCCGGCCGGTTGTCGGTGCCCTGCGGTACGTTCCTCGTGATCACTGGCGGGGCGAGGACACGGGGGCGCGCACGATGGCCGACCTGATGACGGACGAGCCGGTCGAGCTCCAGCTGGAGCGGTACCGGACGGAGCTGACCGGCTACTGCTACCGGATGCTCGGCTCGGTCTTCGAGGCCGAGGACGCGGTGCAGGAGACGATGGTCCGCGCCTGGCGCGGCCACCAGGGGTTCGAGGGCCGGGCAGCGTTGCGCTCCTGGCTGTACCGGATCGCCACCAACGTCTGCCTGGACGCGCTGAACGGCCGCAACGGCCGGGCCCGGCCGATGGACCTGGCCGGGCCGTCCACCGTGGCCACCGCCACCGACGCCCGGCTGCCCGAGGTGACGTGGATCGGGCCGGCGCCGGACGGCCGGATCCTGCCCGAGACGGGGGACCCGGCCGACGTGGCCGCCCAGCGCGAGTCCGTGCGGCTGGCGTTCGTCGCGGTGCTGCAGCGGCTCGCGCCCCGGCAGCGGGCGGTGCTGATCCTGCGGGAGGTGCTGGGCTGGAAGGCGGCCGAGGTCGCCGAGCTGCTCGGGGTCACCGTCGCCTCCGTCAACAGCGCGCTCCAGCGGGCCCGGGCGGTGCTGGCGGCGGACGCCCCGGCCACCCGCGCGGCGCCCGCGCTGGACGACGACCACCGCGCGCTGCTGGCCCGCTACGTCAGCGCCTTCGAGGCGTACGACATGGACGGGCTGGCGGCGCTGCTGCACGAGGACGTCACGCTCAACATGCCGCCGTACGAGCTGTGGCTGACCGGGCACGCCGACATCCGCGAGTGGATGCTCGGCCCGGGCCACGGCTGCCGGGGCTCGCGGCTCGTCCCGGTGGAGGCCAACGGCAGCCCGGCCTTCGGGCAGTACCGGCCGAGCCCGGCGGGCGGGCACGAACCGTGGGCGCTGATCGTGCTGGAGGTGTCAGCGGGCCGGATCACCGGACTCACCAACTTCCTGGACACCGACACCCTCTTCCCGCTCTTCGGCCTCCCGCCCCGGCTGGACGCCTAGCGTCCCGTCGACGGGCAGGACGCCGGCCAGGCCGCTGAACGCGAGCAGCTCCCGCATGGGGCCGCTCGCGTTCTTCAGGACGACCCGCACGCCGTGGCGCCCGGCGGCGAGCCGGAGCCGGGCGAGGGCGTCGACGACGGCCAGGTCGGGGGCGGTGAGGGCACCGAGGTCGCAGGTCAGTGCCGGGCCGGTGGCGGGTTCCCGGTGGGTGTTCGGGTGCGCGCCGGGATGGATGTTCGGGTGGGTGTTCGGGTGGGTGTTCATGCAGGGCAGACCGGTCCGGCGGCCTCGGCTCATCGGCCCGCGGCGAAGTCGCCGAGGATCTCTCCGCCGAAGCCCTCGAAGAAGTTCTCGAAGAGGTTCTCGAAATACTTTCCGTCGGAGCGATGAGTTTCGCGGCCGGCCCCGGTCTACCCCTGTGAAAGCAACACACCGCACCGCGAGCACACGGAGGACACACCATGACCGAGAACCTCGGCGAGCTGACCATCACCCGCGAGCTGCCCGCCGCCCCGGCGGTCGTCTTCCGGGCGTACACCGAGCCCGAGCAGTTCGTCCGCTTCTGGGGCCCGGTCGGCACCCACGTCCCGCTGGACACCGTGACCATCGAGCCGAAGGTGGGCGGGCGCTACGACAGCACCATGGTGATCGAGGCGACCGGGGACCGTTACCCGGTGACGGGCGAGATCACCGACATCCGGCCGGGCGAGCTGCTGGCCTTCAAGGAGGACAGCGTCGGGCTGCGCTCGACCCTGAGCCTGACGGACCTCGGTGACGGGCGGACCAGGGTCGTCCTGCACCAGACCGAGGTGCCGGCCATGTACTGCGGCCCGGAGGCCGAGGCGGGCCTCAACTCCAGCTTCGACCGCCTGGTCGAGCACCTCCTGGGCCAGGCCTGACCGCCTGCTCCCGGACGGGTGGCAGAGTGGGGCGGTAGAGATCCCCGCGCCGTAGGAGGCCCGCTGTGTCGGCTGAGCCGTTGAAGTCCCGCGAAGAGTGGCTGGCGTCGCTGCCGCGGATCTACGCGGCCGCGGGCTGCGTGCTGCGGGACGAGTCCGGCCGGATCCTGATCGTGAAGGCCGGGTACCGCGAGCACTGGCAGTTTCCGGGCGGCACGATCGACCTCGGCGAGGGCCCGGTCGAGTGTGCCGAGCGGGAGCTGACCGAGGAGACCGGGATCGTCCGCCCGGCCGGCGAGCTGCTCGCCGTCTCCTGGACCCACCCCTCGGGCGAACTCGACCACCCGGCCGAGCACTTCCTGTTCGACTTCGGCACCGTCCCGGACGGCACCCCCGTGACCGTCCCGGCCGGCGAGCTGGACGACCACCGCTGGGCGACCGACCAGGAGGCGCTCGAACTCCTCGGCCCGGCGCGCTCGTTGCGGCTGCGCGCGGCGATGGAGGCGGCCGCCGACGGGCGGGTGCGGATCATCTCCACGCACGTGTCCGGGTTCTGACCGGTCGTGGGCCCCGGCGGACCGGGGCCCACGGAGCCGGGTCACTCCGGCGAGGCGGCACTCGCGGCACTCGCCGCGATGTAGGCCGCTACGGCCTCCGCGGTGAAGGTCTCGACCTCGGGCTTGTCCACGCCGAGGTCGGCGAGCGGGCCGGTGCCGTTCGCCTGCTCCAGCAGTGCCAGCAGGATGTGCTCGGTGCCGACGTAGTTGTGGCCGAGCTTGAGCGCCTCCCGGAAGGTCAGCTCCAGCACCTTCTTGCCCTCGGTGTCGTACGGGATGAGCCCGGGCACCTCCTCGACGGCGGCGGGCAGGGCGGCGGCCGAGGCCTCCCGGACGGCTTTCGGGGTGATGCCCTGGGCGGCCAGCGCCTTGACGGCCAGGCCCTCCGGCTCGACGAGCAGGCCGAGCAGGAGGTGCACGGTGCCGATCTCGGCGTTGCCGGCCGCGCGGGCCTCCTCCTGGGAGGCCATCACGACGTGCCGGGCGCGTTCGGTGAAGCGGCTGAAGCCCTGGCTCGGATCCAGATCGCTGGGTGCGCCCGGGTCCTTGGGGACGAAGCGCTTCTGGGCGGCCTGCTTGCTGACGCCCATGCTGCGGCCGATGTCGGTCCAGGACGCGCCGGAGCGGCGGGCCTGGTCGACGAAGTGGCCGATGAGGTGGTCGGCCAGCTCGCCGAGGGCGTCGGCGGCGATGACCGCGTCGGAGAGCTGGTCGAGCGCGTCGGAGTGGACCTTCTTGATCGCGTCGATCAGGTCGTCGAGGCGCAGGGGAGTGGTCTTGGGAACGACGGGATTCTCCATGCGTCAACCGTAGGTTGTCGACCCGAGAGTCGTCAATCATCGGTTGACGATGAGGGGAGTTGTGTCCCGGAAACCCCCGCAGGGGCCCGCGCTCAGACGGTCTTCTCCCAGACGTACGCGGCCGAGACCGGGTGGCTGCGGTACTTCTCCCACTTGGGCTTCAGCGCGATCCAGGCGTCGTCCACGACCGCCTCGGCCATCTCCACCAGCCGCCAGCCGGCCGCCAGCCCGGCGCTCAGGTGGTCGGAGACCAGGTGGACGTGGGTGGTGATGGCGATGTCGTCCCCGGCGGTGCTGGTGAAGTGGGTCGGCATGCCGGCCGCCATGATGAAGTACGGGTGCAGGCCGACCAGGACGCAGCGGCCGCCCGGGCGGGCCAGTCGGAACGCCTCCCGGTAGAGCGGGCCGAGGTCGGCCAGGTGCTCGTCGATCAGGGAGGAGATCACCAGGTCGTAGCCGCCGCCCGGCAGCCCGGTGGCGGCGACGTCGGCCTCGGTGAGGCTGTCGTGGACGGCCTTGCCCTCGGCGACCGCCAGCATCTCGGGGGTGAGGTCCACCCCGTCCAGGACCAGGCCGTCGGCGGCCTTCCCGCGCAGCCAGGCGCCCGTGCGGCCGGTGCCGCAGCCGAGGTCGGCCGCGCGCGTCACCGCCGCCCAGGCGGGGGTCGTGAGCCGGTCCAGCACGGCGAGGTCCATGGCGTCCTCGACCGTTCTCTCGTACGTCTCCACCCACTGGGCGTAGCCCGTACGGACGTCCACGGTCGGGTAGTTGCGCGTGTCGAAGTCGGAGAAGAGCACCATGGCCCGAGTATCTCCGCCGGGGCCGAACGGTCGCGAACGATTTACCGGCGCCCGGTCGGGTCGGGTCGTGGCCCGGGGCCGCTGCCGCCGCCCCCGGGCCCGCTGCACGCGCCCCGGCTCGGCGTCAGAGGGACAGCTTGAACCCGTCGTGGCTGCGCGCGAAGCCGAGCGAGGCGTAGAACCGGTGCGCCTCGGTGCGCCGCTTGTTGCTGGTGAGCTGGACCAGGGTGCAACCGCGCTCCCGGGCCCGCCCGACGGCCCGGGTGAGCAGGTCGCGCCCGAGGCCGCCGCCCCGGCGGTCCGCGCGCACCCGGACGGCCTCGATCAGCGCGCGCTCCTCGCCGTGCCGGCCGAGGCCGGGGACGTAGGTGAGCTGGAGGCAGCCGAGCACGGTGCCGTCGCCCTCGTCGAGCACCAGCAACTCGTTGCGGGCGTCCGCGTCCACGGCGGCGAAGGCGCGGGCGTAGGCTTCGTCGACCTGGACGGTGGCGGGGTCGGTCACCCCCTCCTCGTCGGTGAGCAGCGCGATGACGGCGGGCAGGTCCTGGCGGGTCGCGGTACGGAAGATCACGCCCGGAGTCTGCCAGGCCCGGCGGAGGCGACCCAGGGAGGGGCATGCGCATAGTCACGCTGCCGGAGACCGCGGTGCCGGGGGAACTCAAGCTCCAGGTCGCCGAGTTGCAGGACCAGGCCTGGCCCGGCCCGCCGGCGCCGTCCACCGAGCCGGTACACGATCCGGCGCTGCGCCCGGTGTCGATGCTGCTGCTGGACGGTGCCCGGGTGGTCGCCGCGCTCGACCTGCTCTCCAAGCGGCTGGAGCACGCCGGGCGGACGTACGCGGCGTGCGGGCTGAGCGCCGTGGTCACCGACCGGGTGCGGCGCGGCCGCGGGTACGGGCGGCGGCTGGTGGCGGCGGCCCGCGCCGTCATCGCGGAGAGCGGCGCGGACCTCGGGCTCTTCACCTGTGACCGGGTGCTCCAGCACTTCTACGAGGGTGCCGGCTGGGAGCGGCTGCCGGGCGCGGTGCTGGTCGGCGGGACACCGCGACTGCCCTTTCCCAGCGACCAGGAGGGCTTCGACAAGGTGGCCATGGCCGGCTTCTTCACGGAGCGCGCCCGCCGGCATCGCGCGGACTTCCCGGACAGCCGGATCGCCCTTCACCCGGGCGAGATCGACCGGCTCTGGTAGCCGGTCCGCTAGACGAGTCATTCCGAATCGATCGTGATCAGCTTGTCGATGGGCCAAGGGGCTATTCGGGGTCTGCTGCTGGTCAGTGGACATGCAGGCCTCCCGCGCCAAGGCGGGCTTCGCATCCCCTGAGAAGCCGACGAAGTAGATGACGCTCGCCGCGCAATGGAGGCCGGAGCTGGTGCTGCGTGTCCCGGGTCGCTCACGACAGCTGCCGAATCGCTCCGGGGTTCAACTCAGCTGGTCGCGCACGAGATCAAGGAATGCCTGTCGGCTCGGACGGATGTGCGCCCAGACCTTCTCGTCCTGCGGATCTTCCCGATCTTCAGGGCCCTTCCTGATCACCTCCTGCACTGCCCACGCGAGGCTGCGTGCCGCTTCGCCGACCTCGGATGCGCACAGTACGTGGATCGTCTTCTGCATCACCCACACCCTGTCAAGGACCTGCCGTGCCCGGGCCTGCCACTGCTCGTCAGCCAGGTTGTGGTGATACCGATCCACTGCGACTCGTTCAGCTTCCTGCACCGCAGACAGAAATTCGATGAGGTGAGTAAGCCGCTCGTTGCGGCGCGCCTCGGCATGTTCACGAGCACTGCGGCGCGCCTCGCCGCGTTCCAAGGCGCGTCCTGCCGAGCGCTGGGCCAGCATCGACATGAGCCCGCCGAGGAGGACGCCGATGAGCGGCGCAAGCGTTGTCCACACAACGTCCGACTATGACATCGATGGCGTGAAGACGGCACGGGGTTCAGGCAATCTCGGGCTGGGGCCGGGGCCGGGGCCGGGGCCGGGGCCGGGGCCGGGACGCGGCCAGGTCGTCGCCGCCTTCGACAACGGCGGGCGGCAGACGGCGGAAGATCTGAGATCTTCGCGCTGCCCTGGGCGCTCTTGGCCACAGCGCGGACCGGGGGATCCAGCACGGGCGGCCATGGCGGCGACGTCCGGTCTCCCGTGGCTTGTCGGCCTGCTCAAGCGTGAAGCCGAGCAATCGGGCAGGCCCCCGCCGGCAGCCGGAGAGACAGACAGGGCGGCCAAGATCGTTCTGTGACGAATGACGCTGGACGCCTTGCTCACCGCACTGTATGTGAAGACTGATCACTTCGGGATGACTCGTCTAGTGGTCGGTCCGCTGGTGGCCGGTCCGGACCCGTCGGCCCGTCAGTGCCGGGCGGGCCGTGCGTCGGCCGGGTGGGAGCCCAGCAGGCGGGCGCGGACGGCGGCGATGTCCGCCGGGTCGACACCGGCGGCGAGCAGGTAGCCGGCCGGGTCGAAGCCGTCCAGGGTGGCGTGGACGGCGGCCTCGGCGGTGGTGCCGGCCTCGGCGAGCACCGCGTCGATCCGGCGGTACTGGTCCGGCAGGCCGAGCATGCCGTACAGCGGGCGGACGTTGGCCGTGCTGAGCAGGTAGTCCGCGACGATCTCGGACGGCTCGACGCCTGCGAGGGCGAGCAGCAGCAGGGCGGCCAGGCCGGTGCGGTCACGGCCGGCGCCGCAGTGCACGACCAGCCCGCCGGGTCCGGCGCCGGCCACGGTGGCGATCAGTTCGGCGGCGGCGCGCGGGCAGTGGTCGAGGTAGGGGCGCAGTGCGAGCGGGGTGCCGTCCAGTCGTCCGTACGTCTCCCACCAGGCGGGGCCGGCGAGTTCGTCCAGCGGGACGCGGACCAGCTCGACGTCGTCGGGGAGCGGGAGGAGCGGCCGGTACTCCTCGATGTCGCGCAGGTCGACGACGGTGCGTATGCCGTGGTCGAGGAGGGTGTCCCAGCCTTCGGCGGTGAGGCGGTCGAGGTTGTCGGCGCGGACGATCGCGCCGTGGGTGGTGCGGGTGCCGTCGCCGGTGCGCAGGCCGCCGAGGTCGCGGACGTTGAGGCAGCCGTCCCAGACGAGCGTGCGGTCCTCGGTGGTGGTCAGCGCGTGCGTCCGGCTCATCAGGCTCCCCGTTTCTCACCGGGGGTCCGTTACCCCCTCGTTATATGAGGACTCCGGGGCTCACCCGATGGTTCCTCGGCCGTGCGACCGGCCGTCAGCAGGGAGCCGGGTGGTGCGGGTGCGGGCGTGTGGGTTCGGCGGTGCGGTGCGGGCGGTGCGGTGCGGGCGGTGCTGCGGGTGTTGGTGGTGCGAGGGGGTGTCCTCAGCGGCCGGTGGGCTCGGCGGCTTCGGTGCGGACCAGCTTCTCCATCGGGTCGGCGGCGCGGTGGCCGAGCACCGACCCGGCGGCGATCGCGCCGATCAGGAACACGGTGGACAGCCAGGCCATGGTCGACACCGGCAGGGTGAAGGCGCCGACCACCCGGGCCACGCACTCGGTCAGCAGGGCGGTGCCCCAGATGCCGGAGAACAGTCGCTCGTAGCGGCGGAAGGAGCGCGAGCGGGCCGCCCGGCCGTCGGCCAGCCGCTGCCAGGCGGCGGAGCGGTCCTGGTCGCCCTTGGTCAGGAAGGGCATCAGCATCGGGGACATCATCGGCCGGCCGAGCACGGTGGAGACCAGGATCGCCAGCGCGAGGGTGCCGCTCAGGGCGCCGTCCTTGGCGAGCATCAGCCGCGCGTCGCCGGTCACGGTGGTGAGTGCCAGGCCGACCGCGTTCACGCCGAGCATCATCGAGGCCCACAGGTTGAGCTTCCGCTCGCGGACCAGCCCGACGACCGTCCGGCCGGCCGGGATGACGCCGCTCCAGGCGAGGGCGGCGAACTCGCTCATCCCGAACGCGGAGTGCAGCAGGTAGTAGCCGACCAGCGGGGCGGCGACGTCCAGGGCGAGCGGGCGGAGCGTGGCGGCCAGCGGGTTCGGCGCCTTGGCGGCGGCAGTGGTGGCGGCGGCAGTGGTGGTGACGGCAGTGGTGGTGACGGCGGTGGTGGTGGCGGTGGAAGCGGCGGCGGCGCTGAGGGTCTGGCTCATCGTGGGTTCCTCCCCGGACTGGTGCTCGACCTGCGGGCCGGGTGCCCGCGTCGTGCCTTCAGTCTCCCGAGTCGACCCTCCGTCAGAGCAGTGTCGTCCGTTGCGGGATCCGCATGACAGTTGTCACGGCACGCACCATGACAGCGCCGCTGACCTGCGCGTTCATTCGGCGGAGGGGTCGACGGTCCAGAGTCCGCGGCCGAGGGTGTCCAGGCAGCGCTCCGCGTGGAAGCGCTCGTCCCCCGCGGAGAGGAACCCGTGGGCCGACGCCCCGCAGGACGGTCCGGGCGAGCGCGTCCGCCCCGGTCCGGGCGCCGGTCAGGACGAGCTCCTCGTCGACCGGTTCGGCGCGCTGGATCCGGGCCACCGAGGCGGCCAGCAGGACGGCGTCGACCTGCTCCGGGTCGGCGGGGGCCAGGTAGGTCTCGCCGGTGCCGCCGCGGTCCCGTTCGACCCGGCGCAGCAGCTCGGCCAGGCCGTAGTGGCGGACGCGACCGAGCCCCGGCCGAGCCCCGGCCGAGCCACAGCGGGACCCCGGGCGCGAGCGGCTTCCACCAGGGCGTGCCGGCGGACAGGGGGCGCAGGCGACGGCCCGCGAGCGGGGAGTGCGAGGGCGTGGGAGCGCGTCGCGGAGGGCCGGGCGGGTCGGACGGACGGCGCGCATGGCGCATGATGTGGCGGGTGCAGAGTGCAGAGCGCCCCGGAGCGGGCACCGACAACCCCGTCGGCCGGTCCGGTCCGGCACCGATGTCCGGCGGCCCCCCACCCGACTCGCCGTCCAGCGGGGCGGTGGGACCGCCCCCGGTCCTGCCCGCCGGGCCGGGCACCGCCGCCGACCTGTCGGAGACCGTGCGGGCGGCCCAGGACGGGGACGAGGAGGCGTTCCGGCTGCTGTTCCGGAGCGTCCAGCCGGGCCTGCTCCGCTACCTCCGGGTACTGGTGGGCGGTCGGCCCGAGGACGCCCAGGACGCCGAGGACATCGCCTCCGAGGCCTGGCTGCAGATCGCCCGCGACCTGCGGACCTTCTCCGGCGACGGGGACGGGTTCCGCGGCTGGGCCGCCACCATCGCCCGTAACCGCGCGCTGGACCACCTGCGGGCCCGTCGGCGCCGCCCGGTCGCGGACCTGCCGTTCGAGTACCTGGCCGAGCTGGCCGCCGGGGAGGACACCGCCGGCGCGGCGATGGCCGCCGTCGGCACGGCGGACGCGCTGGCCCTGATCTCCCGGCTGCCGCGCGACCAGGCCGAGGCGGTGCTGTTGCGGGTCGTGATGGAGCTGGACGCGGAGAGCGCCGCGCGGGTGCTCGGCAAGAAGTCCGGCAGCGTGCGGATGGCCGCGCACCGGGGGCTGAAGCGGCTGGCCAAGCTGCTGGAGCAGCCCCTCGCGGCGGGTGTGGGGATTCCGGCGCAGCGGCCGACGACCGGGCCGTCCGGGCAGCCGGCCCAGTCGCCGGCGGGGCGTGCCGGACCGGCCGGGGCGGGGAGTGCCGGGAGAGGCGGCGGACGGAGCGCGGAGGACGGCACCAAAAGAATTCCTCCGCAGGGTGTGACAGAACGCAGGGCCGCGACGCTGAAGGACATGAGATGAGCACCAACCGATCCCGTCGGATCGACCGTGACACGGCCGAGCAGTTGCTCGGCGGTGCCGTGGGCGGCCCGTCGGCCGGGCAGGACGCCTCACTCACCGGACCGGGCGCCAGCGCCGGGTCGACCGGGCCCCTCCTGCCCGATGGCGGGCCGGGAGGGCGGGTCGCCCACGTGTTGGCCGCCGCCGCCGCCCCAGCGGTGGCGGACGAACTGGCCGGTGAGGAGGCCGCCCTGGCCGCGTTCCGGGAGGCCCGTCTCGCACCTGTCCCTGCTGTTCCCGCTCCACTCGCACCCGTCCGGAGACGATCGATGGCAACCGCCGCGCTGGCCAGGGCCTTCAGCACGAAGGCTGTCGCCGTCGTGCTCGGAGCCACTGCGCTCGGCGGTGTGGCGGTCGCGGCCGGGACGGGTAACCTGCCGTCCCCGCTCGGCGGCGGTTCCGAGGAGCCGAGGCGTTCGCTGCTGGCGCCCGCCACGGCCTCCTCCACCCCGGGCGCCTCGTCCGCCGCACCGGGCGGCGGTCCGGCCACGCAGCGGCCCTCCACCGGGCCGTCCACCGGCGGGCCGTCCGCCGGGGCGTCCACCGCCGGTCCGTCCACCGGCGCGGTGAAGCCGCCGTCGCCGGGCGTCTCGCCCCAGGCCTCCCCGGAGGCCGGGGGCCCGCAGAGCAGGGCCGTGCTGGTCGCGCTCTGCCAGGGCTACACCGCCCGGAAGGGCAAGGGCGAGCGCCCGAACCTGCTGGTCGCGGACCCGCAGTTCGGCGTGCTGGTCGCGGAGGCCGGCGCTCCGGAGAAGGTGGAGGAGTACTGCGGGGAGGTCCTGCGGCGCAAGGACGACGACCGTCAGGGCGCCACCTCCACGCCACGCCCCGGCAGCACCGACGGCGGAAAGAAGGACGACGGCAGGCCCGGCGACGGCAAGAACGACGACGGGAACAACGGCTCCGCCGGCGGCGGGAGCGGGACCGGCCCGACGCCGACCGCGGTGCCGACGCTCCCCGGCGTCCTGCCGAAGCCCGACCGCTCCGGGCAGTCCGCCGACTCCTCCCCCAGGAGGTAACCCCAGAACTCCGGATGAGCGGCGAGCGAATCCCCCCGGGCTCGTCGCTCATCCGGACTGCTCCACCCGCTCCACCGCAGGACCGCTCCACCCTCACCACCCGCAGACTCCGGGTGGCCGGTCGGCTCCCCCGTGCCAACCGTCCACCCGGCCGGCTCCGGCCGGACCGGACGGCGCACCCCGGACGCGCCGCCGGCCCGGCCAGGGCCGCGCCCCACGGCCCGCCCGCCCCGCAGTCGGGCGGGCCGCAGGGCGCACACCAGCGCACCCGCACACCCGCACCCCGTACGCCTGCACACCGCACACCCGCGCACCGCGAACCAGACCAGACCTGGACCCGACCGTGACCGTCACCTTGTACGACCACGAGCCGGCGGCCGGGGAACCGCTGCCCGGTTCCCCGGCCGCCACCCCCTCCCGGCAGGCCGCCGAGACCACCGCCGCCCCGGTGTTCGTGGACTCCTCCGGCCGCCGCCAGCGGCGGGTCCGCCGACTCGGTCTGCTGCTCGCCGTGCCGGCCGCCGGCTACCTGGTGCTGCTCGCCAGCACGGTGCTCGGCGGCCCCACCGTCAGCGCGCCCTTCCTGCCGCTGCCGGCCCCGCCGAGTGTCGCCCCGCCCGCGCCGGCCGACGAGCCGGTGCCTCCGGTGTCGACGATCACCGGCGAACCCGGGCCGGACAGTGTGCAGCCCGCTCCGGCGCGGCCCACGGAGGCCGGCCGCCGGACCACCGCGCCGGTCGCGGTCACCGTACGACCGTCCGACCAGGCAGCCGGTTCCACACCGTCGCCCGGTCCCGCCACTCCGAGCGGCAGCGGCAACGGAGGGGCCACCGCCTCCGCCACCCCCGGGCACGGCCGGCCCACCGACGCGCCGGGCAACTCCGGCAACTCCGGCGGCAAGCCCGGGAAGGCCTCCCCGACGCCCTGACCGGGCCGTCCGTCCCGCTCCGGTCCCGCCGCCGACGCCCTGCCCTGCCCAGCCCAGCCCAGCCCGGGCCGTATCCGTACCCGGGCCCCGCTCGGCCCGCACCCGGCCCTTTCGAGGCCCGGTCTCCCGAAAGCGCCCCCACGTGAGCACCTCCCGCCGCCGCAGAGCCGCCCGTCCCGGGCCCGTCGCCGCCGCGCCCGCCCGCCGCGGCCGGCGCGGCGTCGTCCGTCAGGGCCCGCTGCGCACCCACTGGCTGC
The DNA here is from genome assembly GCF_040655255.1 of Kitasatospora sp. NPDC050463. Classification (NCBI taxonomy): domain Bacteria; kingdom Bacillati; phylum Actinomycetota; class Actinomycetes; order Kitasatosporales; family Streptomycetaceae; genus Kitasatospora; species Kitasatospora sp. NPDC050463. The sequence goes on along the minus strand of NZ_JBFAJO010000074.1, from coordinate 22,212 downwards.
TGCTGACCGCCCTGCTGCTCACCCTGGCCGCCACCCTGCTGATCCAGGGCTACACCCAGCACCTCTACGACGCCCGTCCCGACCAGGCCGCCCGCCCGGTCGGTGCGGCCACCGTTCCCGAGCAGGTCCGCACCGGCGGCCCGGTGATCGACGCGGACGGCTCGCAACCCCGTACCGCCGGGCCCGCGCCCGGCACCGTCGCGCTCACCTTCGACGACGGCCCGGACCCGCGCTGGACCCCGGAGGTCCTGGACACCCTGCGCCGCAACGGCGTGCACGCCACCTTCTTCGTGGTCGGGACCCAGGCCGCCGCGCACCCCGACCTGATCCGCCGGATCGTCGCCGAGGGCCACCAGCTCGGCGTGCACACCTTCACCCACACCGACCTAGGCGCGCAGTCCGAGTGGCGCCGCTCGCTGGAGCTGCGGGAGAGCCAGCTGACCCTGGCCGGCGCCGCCGGGGTGACCAGCTCGCTGCTGCGCCCGCCGTACTCGTCCACCGCCGAGGCGCTGGACGACCCGGGCTGGGCCGCCGTCCAGCAGGCCGGGCGCGAGGGCTACCTCTCCGTGCTCACCACCCTGGACAGTCAGGACTGGCGCCGCCCGGGCGTGGACGAGATCGTCGACGCGGCCGATGCGGGGCCCGGCACGGAGGGCCGGATCGTGCTGATGCACGACGGGGGCGGCAACCGCTGGCAGACCGTCGCCGCGCTGGACTCCCTGCTGCCCCGGCTGAAGGCCCGGGGCCTGCGCTTCACCACCGTCAGCGAGTCGGTCGGCCTGCCCGACCCGGTCCACCCGGCCTCCGGGGCCGAGCACTGGCAGGGCCTCGCCCTGATCTGGCTCCTGGGGACGGGCGACTGGACGCTCACCGTGCTGGGCTGGCTGCTCTACGCGGCGGGCGCGGTCAGCGTGCTGCGCGCGATCGCCGTCCTGGTCGCCGCCCGCCGGCACAAGAAGCTTCGCCGCCGCCGGCCCTGGGGCCCGCCGGTCACCGAGCCGGTCAGCGTGATCGTGCCCGCCTACAACGAGTCGGCGGGCATCGAGGCGGCCGTCCGTTCGCTGCTCGCCTCCGACCACCCGGTCGAGATCATCGTGGTCGACGACGGCTCCACGGACGGCACCGCCGATCTGGTGGAGTCGCTCCGGCTGCCCCACGTCCGGGTGATCCGGCAGGAGAACGCGGGCAAGCCGGCCGCGCTAAATACCGGTATCGCCGCCGCCCGGGCCGAGCTGCTGGTGATGGTCGACGGCGACACCGTCTTCGAGCCGGACGCCGTCCGGATGCTGGTGCAGCCCTTCGGCGACCCGTCGGTGGGCGCCGTCTCCGGCAATGCCAAGGTGGTCAACCGGGGCGGTCTGCTCGGCCGCTGGCAGCACATCGAGTACGTGGTCGGCTTCAACCTGGACCGCCGGCTCTTCGACCTCGCCGAGTGCATGCCCACCGTCCCCGGCGCGGTCGGAGCGTTCCGCCGTTCGGCGGTGCTGGACGTCGGCGGTGTCGGCGACGAGACCCTGGCCGAGGACACCGACCTCACCATGGCGCTCTGCCGGGACGGCTGGCGGGTGGTCTACGAGGAGCGGGCCAAGGCCTGGACCGAGGCTCCGGCCTCGCTGAGCGCCCTGTGGCGGCAGCGCTACCGCTGGTGCTACGGCACCCTGCAGGCGATGTGGAAGCACCGGGGCGCGCTGCGCCAGCGCGGGCAGGCGGGCAAGCTGGGCCGGCGCGGCCTCGGCTACCTGCTGATGTTCCAGGTGCTGCTGCCGCTGCTCGCCCCGGTGGTGGACGTCTTCGCGCTGTACGGGCTGGCCTTCCTCGACCCGGTGCGGATCGTCGGGCTCTGGCTGGCGTTCCTGCTGCTTCAGCTGCTGATGGGCGTCTACGCCTTCCGGCTGGACCGGGAGCGGCTCGGCCCGCTCTGGAGCCTGCCGTTGCAGCAGTTCGTCTACCGGCAACTGATGTACCTGGTGGTGATCCAGTCGGTGTTCACCGCGCTGGCGGGTTCCCGGCTGCGCTGGCAGCGGATGCAGCGGTACGGCAGCCTGCGGGTGCCGGTCCAGGAGGGCACGGCCCAGGAGGCCCTGCGTCACGACGCCCCGGCGTACGAGGAGGCTCCGGCGTACGACCAGGCCCCGGGCTACGGCGCGTCGGCGTACGACGAGGCCCCGGGCTACGGCGCGTCGGAGTACCAGGCCCCGGCGTACGGCGAGGCCCCGGCGTTCCAGGCCCCGGGGTACCGGGCTCCCGGGTACGACGCCCCCGGGTACGACGCCCCAGGCCACGGGGCCCCGACGCACGCTCCACCGGGGCACGTCGCCGCCGGGGGCTATCGTGCACACGTGCACGAGGCGGTCCGGGGCCCCGGGCAGGGCACGTGAGGGGAGCGGTTCCAGGTGATCGGACGGGCGCTTAACGGACGGTACGAACTCGTCGAGTCGATCGGCGTCGGCGGGATGGCCACCGTCTGGCGGGGCGTGGACCACGTGCTGGGCCGCCAGGTGGCCGTCAAGGTCCTCAACGGGGGCCTCGCCGACGATCCGCGCTTCGCCGAGCGGTTCGCCCGGGAGGCGCAGCACGCCGCCATGCTGGTGCACCCGAGGATCGTGATGGTCTTCGACTCCGGCGTGGACCAGGGCTCGCCCTACATCGTCATGGAGCTGGTGCACGGCCTCTCGCTGGCCGCGCTGCTCGCCCAGCAGCCCGGGCTCCCGGTGGAACGGGCGGTCGGCATCGCGGCGGCCGTCTGCGAGGCGCTGACCGTCGCGCACGGCGCCGGGCTGGTGCACCGTGACATCAAGCCCGGCAACATCATGATCACGAACGACGGCGGCGTGAAGGTCGTCGACTTCGGCATCGCCAGGGCAGGCTCCTCCGGCAACCTCACCCAGACCGCGTCCGTCCTCGGCACGGCGGCCTACCTCTCGCCCGAGCAGGCGACGGCCTCCGAACTCGACGGCCGCACCGACCTGTACGCGGTCGGCTGCGTGCTGACCGAGATGCTCACCGGCGCGACCCCGTTCACGGCCGAGACCCCGGTGGCGATCGCGTTCAAACACGTCAGCGAGGCCCCGTTGCCGCCCTCCGCGAGACGGGCGGGCGTGCCGGCGGCGCTGGACGCGGTGGTGCTCCGCCTGCTCGCGAAGAACCCGGCGGACCGGCCGGTGGACGCCGCGGTCGCCCGTGCGGAACTGCTCGCCTGCATACCCGGGCTGGCGTTCGCCGACCCGACCGGTGAACTGCTCGCCACCGGTGCGGCCACCCAGCTGCTGCCGCCCGTCCCCGGCCGGCCGGCCCCCGCCGCGACCTCGGTGATGGCGCCCGTCCCGTCCGCGCCCCCGGTGGTGGACGAGCCCGTCCGGGAGAGCCGTCGCAAACCGTTGATCTTCGGCGCGCTGGGCCTGGTGGGGGTCGCGGGAGCGGCGATGCTCGCGCTCACCGCCTTCGACGACCCGGGCACCCCCACCGCCGCGCCGCCGCCCAGGCCGACCCGGACCGCCTCGGCCGCCCCGACGCCCACGTCTCCCGCGCCCGTCACTCCCACCCCGCCGGCGACCCCGACCCCGTCGGCGACCCCGACCCCGCCGCGCGGTCAGACCCCCGCCGTTCAGCTCAACGCGCTTCGCCAGGTGGTCGCCCAGGCCCAGCTGACCAAGGAACGCGACCGCCAGATCGACCTCCTGCACACCCTCGACGACGCCGCCGCGCGCCTGAACCAGGGGAAGGAGGACGACGCCGTGCAGGAGTTGAAGAACGCCCAGAAGACGGTCCGGGACCTCGCCAAGAAGCACGCGATCGACGGGCCGACGTCCCAGAACTGGAACGCCCGCCTCAGCGCGTTGATCACCTCCCTCAACGCCTCCGCCGCCCTCGACCAGAACGACTGATCCGGGGACGGGGGAGCACCGCCCCGCGCCCCCCGCCCGCGCCCCCCGCCCGCGCCGTGACGGCCGGTGCCGGTGCCCGATCGAAGATCGTCGGGCAGTAGGCTCGTTTCGCAACACGACGCGAAGGGGAGCTCAGTGGCGCGGGTTGCAGTGATCGGCGGAGGTATCAGCGGGCTGGGGACGGCGCTCATGCTCGGTCGGCGGGGTCACGCGGTGACCTTGTTCGAGCAGGACGCGCGGCAGGCCGGGGACGACCCGCACCAGGACTTCTTCCACTGGCCCAGGCCCCGGATCCCGCAGGCCGTCCAGCCCCACTCGCTCCTCGCGCCCGTGCGCACCGTGTTGCGCGCCGAGGTCCCCGACGTCTACGCGGACCTGCTGGCGCGCGGGGCCCGGGAGTACCACGACTTCGACTGGTTCGACGAGCATCCGCCGCACCGGCCCGGCGACGAGGAGCTGGTGACCCTGCGCACCCGCCGCATCGTGCTGGAGGCCGCCCTGACCGCGGCCGTCCGGCGGGAACCCACCGTCGAGGTGCGGCGGGGCCGCCGGGTGGACGCCCTCACGGTCGAGGAGGGCCGCCCGGCCCGGGTCACCGGCGTGCGGGTCGGCGGGGACTCGCACCGGGCGGACCTCGTCGTCGACGCGTCCGGTCGCCGCTCGCCGGTCCCCGCCTGGCTGGTCGCGGCCGGCTGCCGCCCGCCCGTGGTCGAGAGCCACCGCACCGGGCTCGCCTATCTGTGCCGCTGGTACCGGCTGCGGGCGGACGGCCCGCGCGACCCCGGGCGGGTGAAGAACGGCTCGGCCGCCCCGTTCGCGTTCGCCGGTGTCTTCCCTTCCGACAACGACACCTTCGCGGTGAACCTGGTGCTCTCCACGGGTGATCCGACCCGTGGCGCGCTCACCGACCCCGCCGTGTTCGAGGCCGTCGCCCGCCTCTTCCCCGCCAGCGCCGCCTGGCTCGACCTGGCCCCCGAACCGCAGTCGGCCGTCCTGGCGATGGCCGGCCTGGACAACCGCTGGACCTCCCTCGTCGACGACGACGGACCCGTCGTCACCGGGCTGGTCAACGCCGGGGACAGCCTCATCCACACCAACCCCACCTCGGGCCACGGCGTGTCCTTCGGCCTGCGGGCGGCCCAGTACCTCGCCGCCCATGCCGACGAGACGGCCGCGGACCCCGCCGGCTACCACGCCTGGACGGCGCAGGCCCTGCGCCCGTGGTTCGACGCGCAGGTGACGGCCGACCGCGTCAACGGGGAACGCCTCGCCGAGAGCGCACCGCTCACGGACCGGCGGGCCGCCGCCGTGGCCGCCTGCGCCTTCGAGGACCCCGTCGTCATGCGGGCCCGGGCCCAGGTGCGCCATCTCGTGCGACCGGCCCAGGACGCCTACGGCACCGACGAGGTGGACCGGCACGTCACCGCCTGGCTGGCAGGCCGTCCGGACTTCGAGCCGGAGCACGACGGCCCCACCCGGGACCAGTGGGACGCACTCGTCGCCGGCCGGGCGGTGCCGGCGCCCCGTCGGCCGGAGACGACGACCGCCGCCGGGGTGCCGGCGCCGACCGCCCGGGCCGTCCTCAGCCCGTGACTTCCACGGTGGGCGGGACGGTGATCGTGCACAGTCGCTTGGTGGCCCGGGTGAGGGCGACGTAGAGGTCGCGCTCACCGCCGGGCCGGGCGGCGGTGATCCCGTCCGGGTCGACCACGACGGTGGCGTCGAACTCCAGGCCGCGCGCCTGCGAGGCCGGCACCAGGCGGGCATGCCGCTCGATCCCCGCGGCTGCGAGCCGCTCCGTCCTGTCGTCGGCGCAGATCACCCCGAGCAACTCGCCGGGGTACGCGGCGCCCTGTTCCCGCAGTTCCCGCAGGAGGGCGGTGACGAGCGACTCCGGGGTCGTGGCGAGGGTGCGGGGCACCTCGCCGCGCCGGATCGATCGGATCGGTGGGCGGCCCGGGGCGATCCGGGCGAGCAACTCCTCCGTGGTGGCGAGGATCTCCTGGGTGGTCCGGTAGCCGACGGTCAGGGTGCGCAGGTCGAAGCGGTGTCCGAGGTGCGGGCCGAGGGCCTCCTTCCAGTCCCGGGCCGCCGTCGCCGGGCCCGCCTGGGCGAAGTCTCCGACCAGGGTCATCGACCTGCCCGGGCAGCGGCGCACGATCATCCGCCACTGCAGGACGGTGAGTTCCTGCGCCTCGTCGACGACGACGTGTCCGAAGGTGTGCTCGGGCGGGCCGTCGACCAGGCTCGCCGCCTCGTCGAGGAGCGCCACGTCGGCGTCCGTCCAGGGGGCACCGGGCGTTCGCCGCAGCAGGGCCCGCTGGTCGTCGGTGAACTGCCGCAGGTGCGCGTCCAGCGCGTCGGCTTCCGTCAGCAGGGCGTCGACCACGTCGCCGGGCGTGAGCCGCGGCCACAGGCCCTCGACGGCCCGGTCGAGCAGGGCGTCGTCCAGGAGTTCGGCGCGCATGGCATCGGCGTCGAACTCGTCGCCGCCGGTGGCGGGCACGTCGTCGACCCCGAGACGGCGCAGGTCCGCGGCCGCGATCCGGTCGAAGTCGAGGCCGGTCAGCTGCGCGACCTGGGCGTCGATCTGTTCGAGCGCCTCGGCGCCGCTGCGGGCGAGTTCACGGACGACGGCGTCGACCAGCAGCTCCTTGAACAGCCGACGCGCCCGGTTGTGCGCGAGACCGCTGGTCCGGGCCGCCTCCCGGGCCAGCGCGACGTCCTCGTCCGCCAGACGGATCCACTCCTGCCCGACCCGGGCCTCGAAGTCGTCGTCCGGGGCCTGCCGTGAGCGGACCACCGCGGCCAGCGCGTCGGCCAGTTCGGCACTGCCCTTGAGACGCGCCGCCTCGAAGGAGTCCGCGGCGCCCGGTGTGACGCCGGCCAGTTCCTCGCAGGTCGCCAGGACGACGTCGTTCTCCCCGAGCGAGGGCAGGACCTGACAGATGTAGTCGAGGAACCGCGCGTTCGGCCCCACGACGAGCACGCCGCGCTCGGCCGCCTTCGGGAACGCGTACAGCACGTACGCGGCGCGGTGCAGCGCCACCACCGTCTTTCCGGTGCCCGGACCGCCCTGCACCACCGTGACCCCGCGGTGCGGCGACCGGACGATGGCGTCCTGCTCGGTCTGCAGCGTGGCGACCGCCGCACCCATCCGCCCCGTGCGCCGCTCCTGGAGCGCCGCCGTCAACGGACCGTCACCGATCACGTCCTGTCCGGTCGGTGCGGAACCGTCGAGCAGCTCATCGCTGACTCCGACCACCGTGCGGCCCGCCAGCCGCAGATGGCGGCGGCGCCGCAGCCTCATGGGGTGGATCGGCGTCGCCTCGTAGAAGGGCCGCGCGGCCTCGGCCCGCCAGTCCACCAGCACCGGCAGCTCGTCCGAGTCCCGGTGCAGCCCGAGCCGCCCGATCCGCAGGACGGTGCCGTCCGCGAGGTCGATCCGGCCGAAGACCAACCCGTCCTCGGCCCCCTCCAGCCGACGGATCTCCCCCGACAGCCGCCCGGCCGCCAAGTCCCTCTCGTACGCCGCGCCCGCGCCGTCGGACGACGCCGCGAGCACGCCCGCCAACTGCTCCCGCGCCCCGGCCAGTCGCTCGTCGAACAGCTCACCTATGACGGAGACCTGGACTCGTTCGAGTTCCATCTCGCGTGCGGCGACATCGTTGATCTGAGACAAAAAATGGCCCCCTCGGCTCGACCCGCCCCTATGTCGAGGCGCCACTATGCAGAGGTGTTCCGGAAAAGTAAATATTGACCGAACGGGGTCGAATGTGACCTTCGAGCGTTCGCAGATCCGGATGATCCGGTGGGCGCGGGCCGCGGGCCGCGGTGAGGTCGTGGCACCGGCCCGGCGCGTGGGTCGGTCACGGGCAACGGGGTTGTGGGGTCGGGCGGGTGTGCGAGATCGTTTGAGGCGGTACCCCCGTCGCTGCCTGTTGGAGGACTTCGTGGCCGATCTCGCGCCCGCATCGCTGCCCGCGCCGCCCTACTACGCGGTGGTGTTCACTTCCGTGCGGACCGCAGGTGACGAGGGCTACGGGGACAGGGCCGAGCAGATGCTGAAGCTGGCCGCCGACCAGCCGGGTTTCCTCGGCGTCGATTCGGCTCGCGGCGCGGACGGTCTGGGGATCACGGTGTCCTACTGGAGCGACGAGGAGTCGATCGCGGCCTGGCGGGGTCACGCGGAGCACGCGCTGACCCGTGCGCACGGGCGCGAGCACTGGTATGCCTCGTTCGCGGTCCACGTGGCGAAGGTCGAGCGCGCCTACGGGTTCCTCCGCCCGGCAGATCTGTAGGTAGGTACCGGGCACACCGGGACGATCTCGCGCGGCCCGCCGGAGACCCTGAGGATGTCGATTCCGAGTGCACTCTCCTGCATCACCGGCAGCAGAAGTGTCGGTATCCCGTTCCGGGGGTACCGACACTTCGAACCGCGACGCCGAGCGATGCGGCGTCCTGGCTACTTACGACTTGGTGGGAATGACCGAGTAGCAGCCAGAAAGGACCGGCGCGATCCAGGTGTAGTAGAGGGTGTCGCCGGTGTCAGGGCCAACGACGCCATCGACCCCCAGGTAACGCCACTGCTGGTACTCCATCAGCAGGTTGCGGGTGGCGTTGCCGAACACGCCGTCCACAACAAGGGACGGCTTCTGGGTGTGCGTCTGGGCCGAGGCGTTCCAGTTGTTCAGGCCCGCCTGAACGCACCTGACGCCCTGTCCGCTGTCTCCGTACTGGATGTAGTCGGCGTACTGCCCGGGCCGTCTCATGCCGGTGGCCTGGGTACTGAGACGCGGGCGCCCTGTGAGGTTGAGACGTACCACCGAGTAGATCGCAGGCGTGAGAGATGCTGCGGGGCAGCTCTTGGTACTCCAGCCGTAGATCGTGATCACGGATGGGAAGGTCAGGCCCGGGACGCTCCGAGGAATCGCAGCACGGCCAGGACGCGGCGGTGGTCCGCGTCGGCCAGGGGCAGGTCAAGCTTGGCGAAGATGTTGTTGATGTGCTTCGCCACGGCGCTCTCGCTGACCACCAGCGCCTGCGCGATGCCGGCGTTGGAGCGCCCCTCGGCCATCAGGCCGAGCACCTCCCGTTCGCGGGGGGTCAGCCGCGCGAGCGGGTCGCTGTCGCGCCGCAGCAGCAGCAACTGGGCGACGACCTGCGGGTCCAGGGCCGTGCCCCCGTCCGCCACTCGCCGGACTGCCGCCACGAAGTCGGCGACATCGGCAACCCGCTGCTTGAGCAGGTAGCCCACACCGCTGGTGTTCGTGGACAGCAGGTCAGCCGCGTACCGCTCCTCCACGTACTGCGAAAGCAACACCACCGCCGTCCCCGGCCAGCGCTGGCGGATCTCCATCGCCGCTCGCACCCCCTCGTCGGTGAAGTTCGGCGGCATCCGGACGTCGATCAGGGCGAGTTCGGGCCGGTGCTCCGCCACCGCCGCCAACAGCCCCTCCGCGTCGCCGGCTTCCGCGGCGACCTGGAACCCGCCCATCTCCAGCACCTTGATCAGGCCGACCCGCAACAGCACCGAGTCCTCGGCGATCACCGCGCGCACGGCAGCTCCGCGGTGATGGTGGTGGGCCCGCCAACGGGGCTGCTGACGTGGAAGGCCCCGTCGAGGGAGCCGACCCGCTTGGCCAGCCCGGTCAGCCCCGTGCCGGCGGCGGCGTCGGCACCGCCCAGCCCGTCGTCGGTAACGCGCACTCGCAGCACCTCGCCCACCTGATGGACCATCACCTCCGCGCGCATCGCGTTGGCGTGCTTCGTCGCATTGGTCAGCGCCTCAGAGATCACGAAGTACGCGACCGACTCCACGTTGGGCGCCACCCGCTCCTCCAGATCGACCCGCAGCCGCACCGGCAGGGGCGTGCGGGCAGCCAGCCCGGACAACGCCGCGTCCAGACCGCGGTCTTCGAGCACGGCCGGGTGCAGCCCCCGCACCAGGTCATTGAGTTCGGTGATCGCCTCCTTCGCCTCCAGATGCGCTCTCGCGATCACCTCGCGGGCATCACTCGGCAGGTCCGGGCGGGTGGCAATGGCCAGACCCAGGTTGACCGCGAGAGACACCAGCCGCTGCTGGGTGCCGTCGTGCAGGTCGCGCTCGATCCGGCGGCGCTCCCCGTCGACGGCCTCGATCAAGTCGGTCCGGCTCACGGCCAGCTGATCGACCCGCTCCTGGAGTCGCTGCGCCCGGCTGGGCCCGAGCAGGACCAACGTCAGCCGCGCCTCGGTCCGGGCTATCGCCCGCGCCGTCCAGGGCAGGGCGTACAGGAGGAGGAGTCCAGCCGCTGTGTAAGCCGGCAGCTGGGTCAGGTAGCCGAACCAGTCCTGGCGGATTCCGGTCGGCAGCGCCCATGACCAGGCGTAGGCGGTGACGCCCGCCAGGCACGCCGCTGCCACCGCGAGCACCAGCAGCTCCAGCAGCGCGAGCAGCGGGCCCAGCAGGAGGTGGTAGCCGATCTTGCGCCAAGGCCGCGTCGCCGCGAGCCACCGACCGGTCGAGGCCCACGTCCACTGTTCCGGCGCGGTGGGGGTGAGCCGGGGGACGTCCACACCGATGAGCGCCCGGTAGCGAGCCCGCTGAACGGCCGTCAGCACCGGGGTGCCGAGCAGGACCAGGGCGGCCGACACGGAAACCGTAAGGAGCCAGTTCCCCGTCCTGGCGGTAGTCGCCGCCGCCCAGGCCCACACGGGCACCAGCGCCAGGTGCGGCAGCACACCAGCGGCAAGAAAGCCGGTGTCCCGCTGTGCCCGGAGGACCGTGCGTCTCAGTCCAGCTGGAATCGTCATGGCACGACGCTAGGGCACCGCAGGAGGGCGGTGCCATGAAACCTGTACCCGATCTCATGGTGAACCTAGTACCAGCTGTAGATCTAGATCTCGGCCTGTGGGCGGACAGCATCTCCGGTCGGTAGGTCGGCCTCTGCCGGCCGCTGGCGGGTAGACCGGGCCCGGTGGAACAGGCACTGTGCCCCGGTGAGCATCGTCATCACGTTCTTCGTGGCACCGGACGCCGAAGCCTGCCGCTGCTGTCGCGGAGGGTGGTCCCGACGGGGTCTTCGAGTCCCTGACCTTCGGCAACTTCGATGTCGAGGAGGCTCTTATCGGCTTTGTTCACGACTTCCGACAGCGATTGTTCAGCTCGTCGGGAGGCGGTCTTTCGTGAGCGGAGTCGTTGTTCACGAGAACGGGCGGCACCCTGTTGAGGTGGTCGCAGCCGGTTTTCGGGATCGAACTTCGCCAGCCGCCGTGACACGGCGCAACCGCCATCGCGGGCCTGTCCCGGGATGGCGGTTGCGCCGCGCTCAGGACAGCCGGGTGGCGGCGTATGCCTCGATGGCGTCGCGCTGGTACGCGGCCAGACCCGGGGCGATCGCTTCGTAGGCGCTGCGCCAGGTGTCGTTGTCCACGCAGGAGCGGCCGATGGCGCGGTACTCCTCGGCGGACACGGCGCGCAGTTCCATCAGGGCCCGGTACTGGGCGTCGATCTGGGCCTGAACGGGTTCGGCGTCGGCCGGGAGGCCGGTGGTCAGGAGCTCGGCGAGCCGGATCATCTGTGCCGTGCGCTCGCGCTGCCCGGCCTCGACCTCGGCCGGATCCATCGTGGCGGTCCGCCGGGTGGCCGCTTCGGCGAGCTCGGGGAAGTCGCGCAGGCTGTCCTCGTAGTGGGAGGGCTGGACGCCCTCGAAGAGGTTCTCCGGGCGGTTGATGCTCATGGGGTTGCCGTCCTTCCTGGACTGCTCCAGTTCGGCGATTGTGCGGGAGACGGTGTCGGCCAGGGCATCGAGCCGGTCCCGTTCGGCGAGCAGCCGCTGGTGGTGGCTCCGGAGGGCGTCCACCTCGTCGACCCGCGCTGCAAGGATCCGGCCGATTTCCGGCAGCCCGACGCCCAGCGCCCGCAGTACGAGGATCTGCTGCAGCAGCAGAAGCTGGTGCTCCTCGTAATAGCGGTGGCCGTTGGCGCCGATCCGGGCCGGCGGCAGTAGGCCGGTCTCGTCGTAGTGGCGCAGTGTCCGGGCGGTCACGCCCGACATCCGGGCCACCTCTGAGATCGGCCAGTCCATCACGACTCCTGCACGTGTGTCGCCGGGCCGGTCTCTCCGGCCCTGGCCATGACGGTAGGAGCTGCCGCAGCGGCAACTTCAACCCCCAGACCCATGTTCCTAACAATCGAACAGGCATGGTCTGCATCCCAAGCGGAACGGACTCCGCCCGCTGCCGAAACTCGTGACCATTCGGACCCAGGCCAGAACCCCGGTGCCTCCCAAATCCCTTTAGAAACGCTGCCCTCTCTCGTGAACAGAGCCACTCCTATCGAGTGGGAGGGCATCTTCACCGGTCGGAGCTTTGAGGAAGTCCTTGACGACGATGTTCCCGAGACTGTTGTCGACCCGGACGACGGCGAGGGTCCGCTCGTCCTCGCCGTCTCCGGCACCCTTCGAGATGCCCTGTGCACTGGCGTCGAGCACCGGCTCGCTGAAGTCAGCCGGCTGTGACTGGCTCAGTTGGTCATGCTGGCGCCGACGACACCAGGCCCGTGCACGGAGCGGCCACTACCAACGTCAGGCCCTCCGACAGTCGTGATCAAGATCTACAGCTGGAGTACTAGGCGGTGAGGTGGTCGAACTCGCCAGCTTTGACGCTTTGGAGGAAGGCGGCGAACTTGGTGGGGGTGGTGCGGACGACGACGTCGCCGTCGTCGGACTCACGGAGTTCGACCACCCCGTCCAGGGTGCGCACCTCGACGCAATCGGCATTCGCGCCGGAGTAACTGGCCTTCTGCCAAGGGGAGCTAGGCATGTTCACTATCCATTTCCTTCTTGATGGCCCGAATGAACTCCCGCGATTCTTCTTCGGAGAGTGCGCTCGATGCCGTCCTGGTCAGGATGGCCCGGAACCTCGCGAGGTGTGCGGGGGCATCGAAGAGCTGACATCCAGGGGCCATATCGGTCTGCGTGGTGTCCAGCTCGGGGATCGGCCCCTCGGCATAGGTGAAGTTCTCAGTGGCGCTCGGCAGAGTATCTACGCTGAATGGAATCACCCGAACGGAGATGCCCGGCATCTCGGAGTCTTCCACGAGCCCGTCGAGCTGTTCGGCCCGGATCTTTGGTCCACTGAACTGCATCCGCAGTGCGGCCTCATGGATGAACGCGGTGTACGGCGTTTTGCCGGAACGGACGATGCGCTGCCTTTGAATGCGAAAGGCTGTCCTGAGGGCGATCTCTTGGCGGGGTAGAGGTGGAAGCGCGCCAGAGAATACGGCGGACGCGTACGCCTCGGTCTGGAGGAGTCCCGGGATGAAGGTGATCGTGTAGGTCGAGAGCCTTCGTGCGTGACCCTCAAGCTCCGCCACTTCGAGGAAGTCCGTGGACAGGGTTCCGCGATACTCCTCCCACCAGCCGGCTTCCCCGCGTTCCGTGATGATGTCGGCGAGGGCATCGATCAGCTGCTCGTTGACGCACATGCACGTTGCGGCAATCGTGCGCAGGCGGTCAACGCTGATACCGGTCCTTCCTGCTTCCATCTGTGTGACCTGGGCAGGCCCGATCCCAAGCGCTCGGGCGAGCTGGCTGCCCCCGAAGCCGGCTTGCTCACGCATCTTCCGCAGCTCGGCACCCAGGCGACGCTGGCGAAGAGTCGGGTTGACGCGAAGTGCCATGTCGTCCTCTCTAGGGGTATCGGGCTCAGTCTGCCGCGTTGGCGGTGCGCTGGTCCATCGCGGTTCGGATCATGCGGGCTGCCACCATCGGGGGAACTTTCCGACGGCCGCCACAAATTTGTGGTCGAGTGCGCTACGGTCGTCTCACATCGATCCGATGGATCGTCAGTAACGCCTGTTTCCAGGGCAGTAGGCGCCTGCTGCCCGCGCACCGCAGAGCAGCCATGCGTGGCATCCCGGTCCCGTTCTGGCTTGGCTCACGGCGACGTATCCGCCGGTGACACCCCACTGCATCCTCTTCTCGGAGGTCCCTCATGTGTGCCTTCACGCTGCCCGAAACCCCCGGCCCCTCCTCCGCCCTGCCGCCGGACTGGTCCGCCGCCCGTGAGGAGCTGCGTGACGCCCTCGCCCTCGCGGCCTGGCCGGACGACCTGATCGCCGACGCCGAACTCGCCCTGTGTGAGCTGTACGTCAACGCCTGGCGCCACGGCGCCACCCCCGCCCCGACCGTGGTCGTCGTCCTCCTCCCGAACCGCACCCTGCGGGTCTCGGTCGCGGACGACAGCCCCACCCTGCCCGAGCCGCGTCAGAGTGCCGACCCCTACGAGCTGTCCGGCCGGGGCCTGCACCTCGTGCGCTCGCTCACCCACCGCTTCGGCACCGACCCGCGCAAGAACGGCAAAAGGGTCTGGTTCGAGCTGGACGCCGCCGCGTGAGCGCCCGCCGCACCCCGATCGCGCCCGACGACCCCCGCATGAGCGACTACACCGACACCCAGATCACCGCCCTGATTCGCGAACTCCACACCCGAGGCGCCAGGTTCGGCATCCAGTGGGGCTCCGCCACCACCGTGGGCGGCACCGTCGACGGCCGCATCCTCATCGACTTCGGCAACGCCCCCGTCGCCACCCTCCTCAACCTCCTCCACCTGCTGCGCGACACCGAGAGGAACGAGCCGTGGGAGTCCTGATCCCCCTGATCACCGAAGCGATCCACATCGAACGCACCACCGTCGCCTACCTCAGCGTCGAGCACGCCCCCGACGCCACCGTCCAGCTCCGCCTCGCCGTCGACCTCGACCTCCACACCGGCCCCGGCGAACAGCTCGCCCTCCCCCTCACCCACGACCAGGCCCACGAACTCCTCCACGGCCTCGCCGCCCACCTCGGCCACCGCGTCCTGGGGATCCGCCGATGAGAACCGGCACCGCCAACTTCCTCGTCGGCGCCGCCCTCCTCACCCTCCTCGCCCTCGCCCTCACCACCGTCGCCCTCGGCGTCCTCACCGCCCTCAAGGTCAACGACGACCAGCACCCCCCACCCCCGCCCATCACCCGCCACGGCCGCTGGGAACTGCGCCAACTCCCCGACGGCACCCACGAATACGCCTGGATCGCCCGCCAGGCCGGCCACTACGGCCCCGAAACCCACCACCGCAACACCAACCCCGGCCGCCACCGCATACCCACCTGACACGGCAACCCGAAGGCCCCTACCCACCAGGGCAGGGGCCTCGCCGCCGCTACCGGGCGGTGGCGTGCGTACGGCCGGTGACCACGGGCCGCACCTTGGCCAGCATCAGGCCGAGGAACCGGTCGGGGTGCCGGAAGGACGCGAAGTGGCCGGCGTCCTCGATAAGGGCGGAGTCCTTGATCGGGGCCTGCACGTCGTCGAAGTACCGCTTGGCGCGGTCCGCCGGGGTGAGCACGTCCCGGTCGCCCTGGAAGATGAAGAACGGCAGGTCGAACGGGGTGCCGTCGGCCCCGTCAGGGCTGCGGTGGACACCTCTGGGCCCTGGAACCGTGTTCCGCCGTGGTGGCGGTCCCGGTGGCGTGCCCCCGTCCGGCGCCGTCCCGACCCGGAATTCCCGCCGCCCACGGCGTGCGACCGGGCAGAATCAGGCCCGTGCTGACCATCGGATCCATCGTGTTGGGCGTCGCGGACGTGCGGCGTGCGGTCGCCTTCTGGACGGAGGCGCTGGACTACGTCCCCCGGGACGAGGGCGCGGACGACTGGGTGGTCCTGGTGCCCGCGAAGGGGCCCGGTGTGCAACTGGCACTCGGCCTCAGCGAGTCGCCCGTCCAGGAGTACCCGCGCGTCCACCTCGACCTGTACGTGGCGGACGCCGCCGAGCAGGCGGCCGAGATCGAGCGGCTGGTCGCGCTGGGGGCCCGCGCCGTCGACTGGGACCGCTATCCGGAGGATCCGGACTTCGTCGTCCTCGCCGACCCGGACGGCAACCGCTTCTGCGTGATCGACACCACCCACGGCTGACGGTCGGCCGGACTCCGCGTCAGCCGCCGTGGTCACCGCCGTGCTTGCCGCGGTGGCCGTCACCGCGGCGGCCGCCCCGGTGGCCCCGGCCGCTCCCGTCCTGCTCCCGGACCCGGCTCTCCAGCCCGCTGCGGACCCGCTGCGTCAGTGTCCCGGCGGCCGCCGCCAGGAAGACGAAGTTGTAGGCGATCTGCAGGATCACGATGAGCCGGGGCCACTGGCCGACCGCGGTGATGTCGCCGTAGCCGACGGTGGCCATCGTGACGATGGTGAAGTAGAGCGCGTCGAGGCGGGTGCTCAGGCCGTTGAACTCGCCGCTCGTCCCGGCCATGACGTAGTACGTCGCGGCGAAGAGGGTCAGCGAGAGACAGATCAGGAAGACCAGCCACACCCCGGGCCGCCGTCCCGTCCCGCGCAGGATGTCGAGGACCCGGCCCAGCAGGAGCCCGCTCAGCAGCGTCAGGCCGGCGATGAACAGCAACCAGCTGAGCACCGGGCGGTGTTCGCCGAAGTAACGCAGCGGCAGGGTGAAGTACGCGACCATCAGCAGGCCGAACGAACCCAGCAGCAGGAACCAGGCCTGCAGGTCGATGCGGGTCTCGGCGGGCGGCGGGAGCGGGGGCGCGGACATCTCGCTCAGCCTGCCGCAGCGGCGCCGGACCCGCCCGGCGGGCTGCTCCGAACGGGCCGACACGCCGAAAGGGCCCACGCGCAGCATGCGCCGCCCGCGCCCCGGACACGACGAAGCCCCCGCCGTTTCCGGTGGGGGCTCGGTCGGAGAGGAACCTCAGGCCGTGGTGGTGGACCGGGGGGTCTCGGTGGCCTTGGTCACGTTGGTCGGCGCGACCGCCTGCTGGGCGGCCGGCTGCTGCGGCGCGGCCTGCGCCTGCGGGGCGGCGGTGCTCTGCGCCGTGCCCGGCGCGGCGGCAGCGGCGGCGTCCGCGGCCGGAGCCTCGTCCTCGCGCAGGGCCTTCGTCTCCGCCTTCAGAATGCGCATGGACTTGCCGAGGCCACGGGCCATCTCCGGCAGCTTCTTCGATCCGAACAGCAGGATGACGACCGCCAGCACCACCAGGAGGTGCCAGGGCTCAAGACCGTTCCGCAGCATCCCTGGCCACCGGTCCCTTCTTGTCTATAGTCACGGGAGGGCAAAGCGCCCGACCTGGCCAGTATGCCTGCCCGTGGCGGCGAACGTATACACCGGCCGGGAAACGCTGGTCAAAAACCAGGTGCCGCCAAGGCGGACGGCGATTAGTGGTGTGGAACACGCGGTGAATTCCGGCCATCGGGCTCAATTGGCATAACCGATGATGAGGACACGGAACACCACCGCCGGCACCCCGAGCACCGCCCCGCCCCACCCCGCGGCTCAGGCCCCGGGAACTCGGATGCGCCGACCGGCCGGCCTCCGCCAGACTGCCGGGATGAGCATCGACACGGCCGGCCCCGCGACCCCCAGCCCCGCCCAGCGGCGAGCCCTGCGGCACGTCGCGACCCTCGCCACCGGGGGCCCGCTCGGCGGCGACCTCCGCGTCACCCTCAACTTCCACCCCGACCGGGCCGACGGCGGCCGGGACATCCTGGAGGCGCTCGCGCGGGACGGCGTCTACCGCTCCCAGTTCGTCACCGGCACCGGCAACGGCGGCCTGACCGCCCACCCCGGCGGCGACCGCTGGCGCTGGGAGAGCCGGATCTTCGGCGGCGCGTACGACGAGGCCCCGGCCGAGGAACGCCCGGTGTACGGCGCGCTGAACTTCCGCCGCAAGGCGCTCGGCGCCGCGCCGCGCTTCGGCTCGGCCCACGTCCGGCTCGCCCCGCAGGCCCTCGCCCGCGCCACCTTCTGCTACCCGGACAGCTACCTCGACCCGACCGACTTCGGCACCGCCGACCGGATGCCCCTGATCGCCCTCGCCGAAGCGGACGACGCGGACCCGCTCGACGACTACATCGAGGCCCAGGTGCACGGCCCCGTCCGGCTCGACACGGACGTGGAGGCGCTGGTCCTGGACCCGAGCTTCCGGGGCACCCCGGTCGAGGAGCGGGCCCGCCGGCTGCCCTGCGCGCTGGAATGGCACCCGGGCCTGCGCCTGACCACCGAGGAGCTGAGCCGTCACCCCGAGTACCGGGGCCCCGAGTTCGTCGCCCTCGGCATCGCGATCGCCGAGGACGGCCTGCTCGACCCGCGCATCATCGGCGACGCCGTCCGCACCGGCCGGCACGATCCGCAGGACCTCAAGCGGGTCTGGCACTACCTGGCCCGCTTCGGCTCACCGGTCGAGGGGCCGGAGCCCGCCCGCGAGGAGCGGGCACTGGTCTAGCCGGCGTCCCGGCGGGCCAGCAGGTAGCCGCGGCGGGTGGCCGCCTCCTCCGGGAGGCCCTCCCGTTCCAGCCGCGCCTCGACGGTGAACCCGGCCTCCGCCAGCAGGGCGGCGACGCGCTCCGACTCCAGGAAGTGGAAGTCGATGGCGACCGGGTGTCCCCACCACTCGTCGAGCCGCCGCACCTCGGTGCCGAGGTGGAACGAGACCAGCAGGGTGCCGGACGGCCGCAGCACCCGCCGCATCTCCGCGAAGGCGGGCCGCAGCTCGCCGGGTTCGAGGTGGATCACCGAGTAGAGCGCGACCGCGGCCGCGAACTCCCCGTCCGCGGCGGGCAGCCGCAGCAGGTCCCCCTCGCGGAACTCCGCCGCGGGGTGCTCCCGCCGGGCGATCTCCACCATCCCCGGCGACAGGTCGATCCCGACGACCGAAGCGCCCTGCTTCGCCAGCCACCCCGCCACGTGCCCCGGCCCGCACCCGAGGTCCGCCACCAGGCCGCCCCGGGCGGCCTCCACCACCACCCCGAGCAACGCCCGGTCGACCGCCTTGTGGGCCAGCTCACCCCCGATCTGCTTCTGGTAGTCCTCCGCGACGGCGTTGTAACCGGCCCGGACCCGCCCGTGTTCAGCACTGTGCGACATGCCC
This sequence comes from Kitasatospora sp. NPDC050463, assembly GCF_040655255.1. Lineage (NCBI taxonomy): Bacteria > Bacillati > Actinomycetota > Actinomycetes > Kitasatosporales > Streptomycetaceae > Kitasatospora > Kitasatospora sp. NPDC050463. The sequence goes on along the minus strand of NZ_JBFAJO010000074.1, from coordinate 3,428 downwards.
GGCAGCCTGGCACGCCGCAGCCGCTCCGCGACAGCCTCCGGGCACGCGTGCGAGAGCCCCCGCCGGATGGGCGGGGGCTCTTGATGACGCGCAGGGTGGGGTTCCGGTCAGACGGCGGCCGGCTCGGTGGCGGATTCCGCGGTGTGTGCGGGGAGGTGGGCCATCAGGCGGTAGGCCAGGATGGCGGCGCCGACCGCGAAGACCAGGCCGACCACGGCGGCCACGTGCAGGCCGTCGGTGAAGGCGGCGCGGGCGGTGCCGAGCAGCTCGGTGCCGAGGCGGCCGGGCAGCTCGGCGGCGACGGTGACCGCGCCGCCGAGGGTGTCCTGGGCGGTGCGGGCGGCCTCGCCGTCCAGACCGGCCGGGAGGGCGCCGTCCAGCCGGGAGCGGTAGACGGCGGCGCCGGCCGCGCCGAGCAGGGCGATGCCGAGCGAGCTGCCGAGCTCGACCGCGGTCTCGGAGGTCGCGGAGGCGGTGCCGGCCCGCTCGATCGGCGCGGCGGAGACGACCATCTCGGCGGTGAGGGTCATGGTGCCGACGGTGCCGGCGGCCAGGACGCCCGCCGCGGTGAGGATGAGGGCGAGCGGCGAGTCGGGGCCGACCTGCGTCATCATCGCGAAGCCGACCGCGCCGACCAGGAAACCGGCGGCCATCAGCACCGCCGGACGGACCTTCCCGGCGAGCGCCGAGCTGACACCGACCGCCGCACCGACGCCCACGCTGGGGACGAGCGACCAGAGCGAGGCAGTCAGCGGGCTCATGCCCTTGACCAGCTGCAGGTACTGCGAGGTGAAGAGGGTGAAGCCCATCATCGCGAACATCGCCACCGTGTTGACGGTGATCGCCCCGGTGAAGGCGCGGATCCGGAACAGGCTCAGGTCGAGCAGCGGGTCGGCGGCGGTGCGCTGGCGCCATACGAAGAGGCCGACGAAGAGCAGCCCGACCGGGACGGCCGCGGCGGCGAGCGGGCTCCAGCCGTCCACCGCGAGGGTCTTGACGCCGTAGACCAGCGGCAGGATCGCGGCCAGCGAGAGGCCGGCACCGAGCAGGTCGAAGCGGCCGCGCTGCGGGGAACGGTACTCGGGCAGCAGGACGGGGGCGGCGATCAGCAGCAGTGCCATCACCGGGACGGCGACCAGGAAGACCGAGCCCCACCAGAAGTGGTCCAGCAGGAGGCCGCCGACCACCGGCCCGAGCGTGGCGCCGGCGGTGAGGATGCCGCCCCAGGCGCCGAGGGCGATCTGCCGCTGCTTGGGGTCGTGGAACATGTTGCGGATCAGCGCGAGGGTCGAGGGCATCACCGTCGCCCCGGCGGTGCCGAGCACGGCGCGGGCGGCGATCAGCTGGCCCGCCCCGTCCGCGTAGGCGGCCAGCACCGAGGCGCCGATGAAGCCCGCGGCGCCGATCATCAGCAGCCGGCGGCGGCCGATCCGGTCGCCCAGCGAGCCCATCGTGATCAGCAGGCCGGCCAGCAGGAACGAGTACATGTCCATGATCCACAGCTGCTCGGTGCCGCTCGGCGCCAGCGTGGTGGAGATGTACGGGACAGCGAAGAAGAGCACGCCCATGTCCATGGTCAGGACGAGGGTCGGGAGCAGGAGGACGGCCAGGCCGATCCATTCGCGACGGCCTGCGCGGCCGGTGGTTGCGGTCATGAGGAAGACGGTACGGGCGTGTCAGACGTTTGTCTAGTACGAGCGTCTAAATCGTTTGTCTCAGGCTTCCGTGTGAGACGGACGTGCAAGACATTTGTCCAGACAGGCCGTAGCATCAGCGCCATGGGAAATCGTGAGGACCTGCTGGCCGGCGCCAAGCGCTGCCTGTACGAGAAGGGCTACGGGCGCACCACCGCCCGTGACATCGCCACCGCCTCCGGCGTCAGCCTGGCGGCCATCGGCTACCACTTCGGCTCCAAGGAGGCGCTGCTCAACGTGGCGCTGATCGAGGCCACGGGGGAGTGGGGCGGGGCACTGGGCGCCGTGGTGGCACGCGCGAACGAACTCGCGGACGGCCCGGAGGAACGGTTCGTCGCGGTCTGGGACGGCGTGAAGGAGACCTTCGTCGAACACCGCGGCCTCTGGGCGGCACAGTTCGAGGCGATGGTGCAGACCGACCGGGCACCCGAACTGGCGGCGGCGCTCACCGCGGCGCAGAAGGAAGGGAGGCTCGGGCTCGCGGCACTGTTCCAGGGGCTCACCGAGGTGCCGGACACCGAGGACGAACTGGCCCGCGGCATGTTCTACCAGGCCCTGCTGGTGGGCCTGGCCGCGCAGTGGCTGGCCGCGCCCGAGATGGCGCCGACCGGACGGGACTTCCTGCGCGGACTGCAGCTGGTCGGCGACGCCGTCCTGCGGCCCGCTACGCCGTGACCGCCGTCAGCAGCACCACCGAGTCGACGTGGGCCAGCAGCCCGTGCCGGTCCTGCGGGATCGGGTGCAGCTGGCCCGCGGACAACTCCTGCAGATGCCCGGCGACGGTGAGCGAGACCCGGCCGCGCAGCACCTGAATGCTCGCGGCGGCGGGCGCATTGTGCTCGTCCAGTGCCGTCCCGGCGGTCAGCGCGATCACCGTCTGGCGCAGTACGCCGTCATGCACCACCAGATGGGCGCTGCGCCCGTGCGGGCTCTCGGTGGCCTTGGCCGCGTGCTCCACGGCGAGCTGTTCGAGATCGACCATCGGGTGTCCTCCTGGGCCGGGGGTGGCCTCCTGGGCCTGCCTGCCGGGCCCCTCGCGGCGGCCCTGGGGCCAGCGTCGCGGACGCACCCGGCTCGCGCACCCCGGAGCAACCCGGCGTGCGGGGATCGCGGACTGCGCCCATGGTGGACCCATGGCGACCAATAACAGTTTCCTCAGCGGCTTCCAGGTCAACCGCCCGCTGCTGGCCGGCGGTGCGGCCCTCACGGGCATCGGCGCGGTGCTCGGGGCGACCGGGGCGGTCATGGTGTGCGTGGCGCTGGCCACGGCCGGCCGCAGTTGGGTCCGACAGCTGGACACCCCTCCGACGGCCATGGCGCAGCGGGCGCTGCACCAGGCCAAGGTGGCTTCGTCGGCGGCCTCGGCGGCGGGCTGGCAGGCCTGGCGGGCCGAGCAGGGCTCGCCCAACTGAGCCCGAGCGGCCCGCCGCCGGCCCGAGCAGCCCGACTGGCTCGCCCGGGCCCGCCGCCGGGCCGATCGGGTGCCCGGCCACCGCTCTGCCGTTCCACCGCTGTGCTGCCCGACGCCCGTCCGACCGTCCGACCGTCCCGCCGTCCCGCCGTCCGCTGCCGCGCCGCCCGGCTTCACCCGGGCGGCGCAACCGTGCGCGGACAGTCGTGCGGGGGCAGGCGCGCGCGGGCAGGGGAGCGCCGGCGGGCCGCCATGGGGGTGCGGCCCGCCGGCGCTCCCGGCGCTCCCGGCGCTCCCGGCGCTCCCGGCGCTCCCGGCGCTCC